>CAKTMK010000007.1 GCA_934574045.1 uncultured Oscillibacter sp.
AACTGGGTGTCCCCCCGGTTCACCACGCCGCAGATGCGGTTGCGGGTGGTCTGGGCCTTGTTGGAGACGATGGCGATCTTCTCGCCCACCAGCGCGTTGGTCAGGCTGGATTTTCCCACGTTGGGCCGTCCGCAGACGGTGACCATGGCTGTCTTTTTGATTTCCGGCATAATAGATGATCCTCAACTTTCTTTGAGCAGTTTTCGCGCGTGTCAGATCTCGCGCCGTCCCTCCAGCGCGCGGGAGAGGGTGGCGTCGTCGGCAAATTCCAGATGTCCGCCCACGGGGATGCCGTAGGCCAGGCGGGTGACCTTCACGTCAAAGGGCTTGAGCAGCCGGGCCAGATACATGGCCGTGGCCTCGCCCTCCGTGTCCGGGTTGGTGGCCATAATGACCTCTTCCACGCCGCCCGCGGCCACCCGGTCCAGCAGCGGCTTGATGGCCAGATCGTCCGGCCCCACGTGGTTCATGGGCGAAAGGACGCCGTGGAGCACGTGATAGCGCCCGTTGAACTCCCGCGACCGCTCCAGCGCGGCCACGTCCCGGGGGTCCGCCACCACGCAGATCACGCTTCCGTCCCGCTTGGGGGACGCGCAGATGGGGCACAGGCCGCCCGCGGTGAAATTCTGGCACACCGGGCAGCACGTCACGCTGCGCTTGGCGTCCACGATGGCGTCCGCAAACTCCCGGGCCTCCGTCTCCGGCAGACCCAGCACGTAAAACGCCAGCCGCTGCGCGGACTTCCCGCCGATCCCGGGCAGACGGGCAAACTGCTCCACCAGCTTTTCCAGCGGTGCAGGAAAATATTCCATGTTCAAGCTCCTCGCTGTCGATTCTTCCGGCGCTCAGCCCAGATCCATGGCGAACAGCGCCGCCGCGCCGCCGGTGTGGACAAACACCACCGCGTCCTCGCCGGAGAAATACTCCCCCCGCTCCAGCAGTCGGCACATGGCGGCATACGCCTTGCCGGTGTACACCGGGTCCAGCAGAATGCCCTCCTCCCGGGCCAGCGACTGGATATAGGGCGTGTCCTCCGGGTTGGGGACCGCGTAGCCCGCGCCGATGTTCTCCACCATCTCAAAATCGCCGGGGCGGCCCGTCTCGCCGCACTGGAGCAGCTCCGCCGCGCCGGAGACCAGCTCCGGCACGATCCGCTCAAATGGGTCGTCGCACACGGCCACGCCCGTCACCTTCGCCCCCGGCAGAAACAGCCGCGCACCCAGCAGCAGGCCCGCCGTGGTCCCGCCGGACCCGGCGGCGGAGACGATGTGCCCGATCCGCACACCCGCGGCCATGGCCTGCACCGTGAACTCCCGGACGCCGTTCACATACCCCACGCAGCCCAGCGGCACCGAGCCGCCCACCGGGATCAGGCAGCACTTATGGCCTGCCTGCTCCAGCTCCGCGGCCCGGCGGCGCATCTCGGCGTCGATCTCGTCGTAGGAGTCCGTGTCGATCAGCTCCACCTGCGCGCCGAACAGCTCGTCCAGCACCAGATTGCCCTTCCGCTCCGTCACGCCCCGGCGCTTGAGCAGCAGCACCGCCTTCATCCCCAGCCGCGCGGCGCAGGCCGCGGTCAGCGCCGCGTGGTTGGACTGGGCGCCGCCGGTGGTGAACACCGTGTCGCACCCGTCCGCCTGAGCCTGCGCCAGCAGAAATTCCAGCTTGCGGACCTTGTTCCCGCCCAGCGCCGTGCCGCACAGGTCGTCCCGCTTGATGTAAACGTCCCGCCCGTACCGCGCGCTGACGGACTCCAGCCGGTAAAACGGCGTGGGGTACAGCCCCAGCGTCACCCGGGGCAGATCGCTGATGTTTTTCATATGTCTCTCCTTATCCCCGCAGCAGGCGGATGCGGGCGGGGATGTCCTCCGCTCCGTACACCGCGCTGCCCGCCACCAGAACGTTTGCGCCCGCATCGATGCACGCGCGGAACGTGTCCGGGCCGACTCCGCCGTCCACCTCCAGCTCGCAGGCAGGGTTGAACGCGTCGATCATCTCCCGCACGGCGCGGACCTTGCCCATCTGGTCGGCCATGAAGCTCTGGCCGCCGAAGCCCGGCTCCACCGTCATCACCAGCACCAGCTCCACGTCCCGGATATAGGGGCGCACGGCCTCGGCGGACGTGCCGGGCTTGACCACCACGCCCGCGCGCTTTCCGGCGGAATGGACCGCGTCGATGGCGGCGCGGAGGTTCTCCTCCGTATCCGCCTCCACGTGCATCGTCACAAGGTCCGCCCCCGCCTCGCAGAACTGGCGGACGTACCGCCCCGGCTGGACGATCATCAGATGCACGTCCAGCGGCAGCGCCGTGACGGGCCGGATGGCCTTGACCACCGGGATGCCGATGGTGATGTTGGGGACGAACATTCCGTCCATCACGTCCACGTGGACGTAATCGGCGGTGGAGATCCGTTGAATGTCCCGCTCCAGATTCGCAAAGTCCGCAGACAGGATGGACGGTGAGATCTTGACCATGAAACAGCCTCTTTTCTTTGAAAAACTCGGCTCCGCCGGCGCGGACGGCCCCTTCTCCGAAAGGAACGCCCCCGCGCCGCGGGCATAAGATAGTCTGAGCGGCAGAGCGCCCGCGGCGCCCCACGCGGCGTCCGGCCCCGGCGCGGCGCCTCCGCTTTTTTGAATAGGGCCGGCAGGGAAGCCTGCCGGCCCGCTGCGTTCTCCGGCCAGTATAGCAAACCGGCGGCGAAAATGCAAGGCGCTCAGCGGGGCTGGCCGTAAGTCCTGAACTTTTCCAGCACCTGCGCCATCTGCTCCCGGCTGAGGACGTTTGGCGTGCCGATGCACATGGCCCGGTACTGAAGCTCCGCCACGAATTCGAGATTGCAGGCAAGGCCGTACGCCTCCTCCATGCTCCCGCCGCAGGCCACCAGCCCGTGGTTCGCCAGCAGCACCGCCCGCCCCGCGCCGCAGGTCTGCGCCGCCGCCCGGGCCAGCTCCGGCGTGCCGTAGGTCTCGTAGGGCGCGCAGGGGATCTCGTCGGTATGCGCGTCGCCGATCACATAGTGGACCGCCCGCAGCGGAAGGCCCAGCACGGCAAAGGTGGTGCAGAACACGGAGTGGGTGTGCGCCACCGCCCGTGCGTCGGGCTTGCAGCGGTAAAACTCCGTGTGCAGCGCCCACTCGCTGGAGGGCCTGCGCTCCCCTTCCACGATGTTGGCGTTCAGGTCCGTCACCACCACGTCCTCCGGCCGGATGGCGGAATACGCCATGCCGGACGGGCTGATGGCCATCAGCCCCCGTTCCGGGTCGTAAACGCTCAGATTGCCGCTGGTCCCCGTGCTGAGCCGGTCGGCGCTCATCCGCCGCCCGTACTCCGCCACCAGCTCCCGTTCTGCCTGCATCAGCATCCTGTCCAGCTCCTCTCTTAGTAAAAGGCGGTCTCGCCGCCGTCGAAATACCGCTCCAGCGTATAGGGCGTGAACACGCCCCGGTCCGTCACCACGCCGGAGATCAGGTGGGGCGGCGTCACGTCAAAGGCGGGGTACACCGCCTTCACTCCCGGCGCCGTGTGCCGCGCGCCCCCGGTGCAGAGCACCTGCTCCGGATCCCGCAGCTCGATCACGATGTCCCGCCCCGCCGGCTTGTCCCGGTCGGGGATGCCGGTGACGAAATAGGGAATGTGGAAATACTTTGCCAGAATGGCCAGCTGGAGCGTGCCGATCTTGTTGGCGATATGGCCGTCCATGGCGATGGTGTCCGCCGCGGAGGTGAACAGATCGACCCCCTCCCGCTCCATGACGTAAGCGGCCATGTTGTCCGTGACCACCGTGGTGTCAAAGCCCATCTCCGCAAAGCAGGAGGCGGTCAGCCGCGCGCCCTGAAGATAGGGCCGCGTCTCCGCGCAGAACACCCGGAAGGTTTTATCCTGCCGCCGGGCCGCCCGCATGACGGTCCCGATGATCGTCTCGCCGAAGCACTGGGTGAGGATCGTCCCGCCGTCCGGGATCAGCTCCGCCAGCCGGTCGCCCACGGCCTGCATTTTCCCGTAGCGCCGGTTCAGGGACGCCACGGTGGTCCGCACCGCCGCTTCCGCCGGGTCGCCGCCGGCGCTCAGCGCCTCCAGCGCCGCGCGGCGGCAGCTCTCCGTCACCGCGGCGTATCGGTTGGCGGCGGTGGGCCGGGCGGACGCCAGCTCCCGGGACGCCTGCTCCAGAAACGCCGCCTGCTCCTCCCCGCTCCGGTCCCGGCACTCGTGGGCCGCCAGCGCCATGCCCATGCCCACGGCGGTATACGGCCCCGCGCTCTGGGTCACCATGTCCCGCACGGCCTGCGCCACCTCCCGATAAGACGCGCACTCCACAAAGTGCACCTGCGCCGGGTAGACCCGCCGGTCCAGAATACGCACCCGCCCGTTTTCGTACCACGCCACGTTCTCATAGCGCAGGAGGAAGGGCATCTCTTCATCCATCCGCTCCATGCTCGTCTCCCCTCTCTTACGCAAGGATCAGCCGGAACGTCTCCGTCAGCTCCCCGCCGGAGCGGAACGTCCGGCGGTTTTTGATGAGCGCCGTTCCCAGCTTCACCAGCACCCGCTCCATAGCCGCCCGGGCCGCGCCGTCCGTCACGTCCGTCAGCTCCGCCACCTTCGCGTCGCCCACGGTGCGCCGGACGATCTCCGTCCCCGCGTAGCCCGCCGCGTCCGCCATCACGCCGTCCAGATACGCTTGCCGGAACCCCGGCTCCCGGTACAGCGGCAGCGTCACCTTTTCCTCGTAGACCTCCTCCAGCTTGTCCCGCGTCCGGTCGTACACCGCCGCGATCAGCGCCGCCAGCCCGTCCGCCGGTCTCTCCGGCGCGGCGGCCGCCAGACGCGCCCACGGGAAAAAGAGGTTACCCAGCACGTTGCCGATGTCGTAGCCCATGGGGCCGTAAAACGCAAACTCCGGGTCGATGACCTTCACGCCCGCATTGCCGACGAAGATGGACCCGGTATGCAGGTCGCCGTGGAGCAGCGCCTGCGCGTGGTTCATAAAGCCGTCCCGCAGGAGGGCCGCCTCCCGGCGGAGCGCGCAGTCGCGGTAGAGAAATTCCTCCGCGAAGCCCTCGTTTTCCGGTGAGATCACGTTGCGGCCCTTATAATTATAGTATGGCTCCGTCAGGACCAGATCCTCCGTGATGTCGCACAGCTCCGGATTCGTGAAAAAGGCGGCGCGCCGCTTCTTCTCCGCCCGGTCCAGAATCAGATCCGTGGTGGGAAGCAGGCTCCGGGCCAGAAACTCGGACAGGCTCTCCGCCAGATTCGGGGCGATCCGCCCCGCCGCCAGCTCGCTCCGCAGACTCCGGCAGTCCGCAAGATCCTCCATGGCGATGGCCGCCATGGTCTCGTCCCAGCGGTACACCTCCGGCACGAAGGACGGGACCAGCTCCCGCTGGAGCTGGAGCATCCGGGCCTCCAGACGGCTGCGGCCCACGTCCAGCGGACGGCCCGACGAGCGCAGCAGCCGGTCCGCCTGCTTGACGATCAGGGACCGCCCGTCCCGCCGGGAGCGCACGCGGGTGACGTAATTGATGTTTCCGTCGCCGATCTCGGCGGACTCCAGCGGCTCCGCCGGGTCAAAAAAATGCAGGACCTCCACGGCGTAGCGCTCCACGTCGCCGGGAGTCATCCGGAAAAACGTTGTAAAATCAGGCATCTGCAAGCCCCTCCCGCGGGCGCGGCCCGCCGTTTTTCCTCCATTGTACACGCTTCGCCAAAATTCGGCAACGGTTTCTTTCCTCTCTGCGGGCCGGGAGAAAGCGGACGGGCGCGGGACGGAAGCTCCGCCCCGCGCCTGGTGCGCCGTCCTCAGCGCCGCATCGCCCGCTCCAGCAGCGTCATCATCCGCTCCGCGTGGCGGTACTCGTCGGCGCTCAGCTCGTTGAGGAGCTTGACGAGGCACGGGTCCGTGGTCCCGTCCGCCGCCCGGGCGTAGTTCATTCCGCCGCAGGCCTCCGCGTGATACCGCGCCCGCAGAGCCGGGCACAGCGGCCCGATCTGGATGCGCTCGCAGCTCACCGCCGGACGGTAGCACTGGCCGGTGATGAGGTAATAGGCCGCCATCAGCCGCCGCGCGTGACCCGCCTCGTCCTCGGCGGTGTCCGCCAGCATCTGCCGCGCCCAGGAGGGTGCCTGCCGCGCGAAGGCGCGGTAATACCGCCGGTCGGCCAGCTCATCCTCGATAAAGCCCTGGAGCACCTCGATCATCTCCATCGCCGCCGAGCCCATGCAGCAGGGGTCCGCCTCCGCGCCGGGCAGCGTGTCCAGCGGCTGCGCCGCGGGCCGGGGCGGGAGGGCGGGCGCACCCTGCATCACCGGCTGGCCCTGCATAGCGGGCGCACCCTGCGCCGCGGACGATCCGGCCGCGCCCGGTCCCGCGGGAGCGCTCATCTGCGCCGGGGCGGCCCCGCTCATTCCCGGATAAGGGTCCAGCGTGGGAGACACCCGCTGCCAGACCCGGTCGTACTGACGGTAATCGTATGTATCCTGCATCTGCATCTGCTGCATCGCAACTCTCCGTTCCGCCGCTTCGCTCCGGCAAAGGCCCCGCGGGCCGTTCCGCTCCGCCGCGCGAAGTAGATTCCGGCGGAGCGCGCTTCTCCCTTATCGTATGCGCGGGGCGGTCCATCCGTTCCTGCGATGCTTTCAGCCGATAAAACCGCGGCTTCCGGGCAGAATATTTGAAAGAATGGCGGGATACATTGCTTTTTTTGAAAAAAGCTGTTAAAATAGCGGAGCGATTTGAAAAAACGCGCAAGGAGGAATGGCGCTGTGCTGGAATTGCAGAACATCAGCTACACCGTCCGGGAGCCGGACGGCGCGCTTGAAATTTTGAAAAACGTCTCCCTGACCATCGAGGATCACCGGCTGGTGGTCTTTACCGGCCCCAACGGCGGCGGAAAGACCACGCTGGCCAAGATCGTCATGGGGCTTGTCCGGCCCACGGAGGGCCGCATCCTCTGGAACGGCGAGGATGTGACGGAGCTGGGAATCACCGAGCGGGCCAGAAAGGGCATCAGCTACGGGTTCCAGCAGCCGCCCCGGTTCAAGGGGCTGACCGTCCGGGACCTTCTGACCATCGCGTCCGGGGACGAAAAGCTCTCCAAGGACCGCTGCTGCCAGTATCTGACCAAGGTGGGCCTGTGCGCCAACGACTATCTGGACCGGGAGGTGGACGCGTCCCTCTCCGGCGGCGAGGTCAAGCGCATCGAGATCGCGTCCATTCTGGCCCGGAACGCAAAGCTGATGATCTTCGACGAGCCGGAGGCGGGCATCGACCTGTGGAGCTTCGCGCGGCTGACGGAGACCTTTGAGCAGCTCCACCGGGCGGGGGACGCCACGATGATCGTCATCTCCCATCAGGAGCGGATCATCTCTCTGGCGGACGAGGTCATCGTCATCGGCGACGGGGCCATCCGCCACCGCGGCTCCGCCGGCGAGATCCTGCCCAAGATTCTGGCGGACACCACCGGGGCATGCCCGGTGCTGACGAAAGGAGGCGACGCGCAATGATGGATACGGAGGTAGACCGCGAGCTGCTGGAAAAGATCGCGGATCTGGTGGGCAAGCCCGTGGGCGCGTTCAACATCCGCAAGGACTGCGGCTGCGACGGACGGCAGAGCACGGAGCACATCGAGATCACCGGCAAGACCGACGGCAAGTCCGGCATCGACATCCGCGTCAAGCCCGGGACGGTGGGCGAGACCTGCCACATCCCGGTCATCATCACCAAGCCCGGCATTGAGGAAATGGTCTATAACGACTTCTATATCGGTGAGAACAGCAATGTGGACATCGTGGCGGGCTGCGGCATCCACAACTGCGGCGACCAGACCAGCCGCCACGACGGCGTGCACACGTTCTACGTGGGGAAAAACTCCCATGTCCACTATACGGAAAAGCACTACGGCGAGGGCGACGGCAAGGGCGGCCGCATCATGAACCCCCAGACCATCGTCTATCTGGAGGAGGGGGCCTCCATCCAGATGGACACCATGCAGATCCGGGGCATCGACTGCACGAAGCGGTACACGAAGATCGTCTGCGGCAAGGACGCGGAGGCCGTTATCACCGAGCGTCTGCTCACCCACGGGGAGCAGACGGCGGAGAGCGACATGGAGATCGTTCTGGACGGCGAGAACTCCCGGGGCCGGGTCATTTCCCGCTCCGTGGCGCAGGACGCATCCCAGCAGCTCTTCCGCCCGCTGGTGGTGGGCAACGCCCACTGCTTCGGCCATGTCCAGTGCGACTCCATCATCATGGGGACGGCCAAGATCCGCTCCGTGCCGGAGATCGCCGCCAACCACGTGGATGCCCAGCTCATCCACGAGGCCGCCATCGGCAAGATCGCGGGCGACCAGCTCCTCAAGCTCCAGACGCTGGGGCTGACCGAGGAGGAGGCCGAGGACTGCATCCTCAAGGGCTTCCTCGCCTGACCGGCCAGCCCGTTCCCGGGCGCTCAGACAGGCCGCTGAACGAGCGGAAAACATACCCGGTCCCGGCGTCCCCGCCCTGTCCGGCGGCAAACCGGGCGCGCCAGACGCGGCAAACGGCGGTAGAAACACCATCAAAAAAGCAGCATCCTTGCGGATGCTGCTTTTTCTGCGCTCAGAAGCGGAGCGTCATGTCGTACCAGACCGCGCCGCCGTGGACCGAGGCGGACACGCCCTGATCCCGGTAGCCGAACCCCTCATAGTAGTGGATCAGCCGGTCCTTGCAGGTCAGGATGCAGCCCTTGCGCCCGGCGGCGCGGGCGTCCCGCTCCGTCTCCCGCAGCAGCAGACCCGCAAGGCCCCGGCGGCGGTACTCCGGCAGCGTGTTCACGCCGAAGATCGCCTGCCACGCCCCGTCCGGGCGGTGGAGCGACGGGTCGGCAAACATCTCGTCCCGGATGGTCGGCTCGTCCGTGGCCATCCCGTTGACAAAGGAGACGATCCTCCCGTCCTCCTCCAGCAGCCAGAAATGCTCCGGGTAGACCCGCAGCCGTCCGGCCAGCGTCTCCCGGTCGGCGGCCTCCGCCGCCGGGAAGCAGGCGGCCTCGATCGCGGCCAGCGCGTCCAGATCCGCCATGCGTGCAGTCCGAATTTGCATAGATACCTCCCTGTCTCCAAAAACGGCTCCGGCGGGAGCCTGCGCGGCTCAGCGCGCCAGCAGCTTTTTCAGATACTGTCCCGTGTAGCTGGCCGGACACGCGGCGATCTCCTCCGGCGTGCCCTCAGCCACGATGGTGCCGCCGCCGTCGCCGCCCTCCGGGCCCAGGTCGATCAGGTAGTCCGCGCACTTGATGACGTCCAGATTGTGCTCGATGACCAGAACAGTGTTGCCGCCCTCCACCAGCCGCTGGAGCACCTCCAGCAGGTGGCGGACGTCCTCGCTGTGCAGGCCGGTAGTCGGCTCGTCCAGAATATAGATGGTGCGGCCGGTGGCGATCTTGCTCAGCTCCGTGGCCAGCTTCACCCGCTGGGCCTCGCCGCCGGAAAGCTCCGTGGACGACTGGCCCAGCTTCACGTACCCAAGGCCCACGTCGCACAGCGTCTGGAGCTTGTTTTTCAGCTTCGGCAGGGCGGAGAAAAACTCCGCCGCCTCCTCCACGGTCATGTCCAGCACCTGCGCGATGTTCTTCCCCTTATAGCGCACCTCCAGCGTCTCCCGGTTGTACCGCGCGCCCTTGCACACCTCGCAGGGGACGAAGATATCCGGCAGGAAGTGCATCTCGATCTTGATAAGGCCGTCTCCGGAGCAGGCCTCGCACCGTCCGCCCCGGACGTTGAAGCTGAACCGGCCCGGGCCGTAGCCCCGGCTCTTGGCCTCCTGCGTGGAGGCGAACAGGTCCCGGATGTCGTTGAAAAGGCCCGTATAGGTGGCCGGATTGCTCCGGGGCGTGCGGCCGATGGGGCTTTGGTCGATGTTGACCACCTTGTCGAGAAATTCCAGCCCCTCGATGCGCTCGCACTTTCCGGGGCGGGTCTTCATGCGCATCAGCTCCGCGCCCAGCCGCTTGAAGAGGATCTCGTTCACCAGCGAGGATTTGCCGGACCCCGACACGCCGGTGACGCAGGTAAACGTCCCCAGCGGGATGGCCGCGTCCACATTTTTCAGATTGTTCTCCGACGCGCCGATCACCCGCAGGAAGTTTCCGTTTCCCTTCCGCCGCTCCGCGGGGACGGCGATCTTCCGCTTTCCGGAGAGGTACTGGCCCGTCAGGCTGTTCGGGTTCGCCATGACCTCCTCCGGCGTGCCAGCGGCCACGATGCGCCCGCCGTGGACGCCCGCGCCGGGGCCGACGTCGATCAGATAGTCCGCCGCGCGCATGGTGTCCTCGTCGTGCTCCACCACCAGAAGCGTGTTGCCAAGATCCCGCAGATGGCGCAGGGTGTCCAGCAGCTTGTCGTTGTCCCGCTGGTGCAGGCCGATGGACGGCTCGTCCAGAATATACAGCACGCCCATCAGGCTGGAGCCGATCTGCGTGGCCAGCCGGATGCGCTGGCTCTCACCGCCGGAGAGCGTCCCCGCGCTGCGGGAGAGGGTCAGATACCCCAGCCCCACGGACTGGAGAAAGCCCAGCCGGTTCCGGATCTCCTTGAGGATGCGGTCGGCGATCAGGAGCTGCTGGTCCGTCAGCTTCAGCCCGTTGACCCATTTCAGTTCGTCCGTCACGGAGAGCTGGGTGAACTCGAAGATGCTCAGGCCGCCCACCGTGACGGCCAGCGCCTCTTTCCGCAGCCGCCGGCCCTGACAGGCCGGGCAGGGCTGCTCGGTCATGAATTCCTCCAGCTCCCGCTTGACCGAGTCGCTCTGGGTCTCCAGATAGCGCCGCTCGATGTTGTTGCAAACGCCCTCAAACGCCTGATGCAGAACGCCCTTGCCCCGGGGCTGGTCGTAGTGGAGGTCCAGCTTTTCCTCGCCGGTGCCGTAAAAGATGATCTTCTTCACCGCCTCCGGCAGGTCCTTAAAGGGTACGGTTAGGGAAAAGCGGTATTTTTTCGACAGCGCGTCGAAGTACATCCGGGAGATGCCGTCGCCCCGGATGTTGTTCCAGCCGGAGGCCTGAATGGCCCCGTCCAGAATGGACTTCTCCGGGTCCGGCACGATAAGCGCCGGGTCCACCGTCCGGCGGCTGCCAAGGCCCGTGCAGACCGGGCAGGCGCCGAAAGGATTGTTGAACGAGAACATCCGGGGCGCCAGCTCCTCGATGGACACGCCGCAGTCCTCGCAGGCGTAGTTCTGGGAAAAGAGCAGGTCCCGCTCCTCCCGCACCAGATTCACCAGCACCAGTCCGCCCGCCAGAGACGACGCGGTCTCCACCGAATCCGTCAGGCGGCTGCGCACGTCGTCCCGGACGATGAGCCGGTCCACCACGATCTCGATGTTGTGCTTTTTGTTCTTGTCCAGCTTCAGCTCCTCGTCCAGCTCGTAGAGCGAGCCGTCCACCCGGACGCGGACGTAGCCGGAGCGGCGGGCCTCGTCAAAGGTCTTGGCGTACTCGCCCTTCTTGCCCCGGACCACCGGCGCCATGATCTGGATGCGGGTCCCCTCCGGCAGGGCCAGCACCTGGTCGATGATCTGGTCAACGGTCTGCTGGCGGATCTCCTTGCCGCACTGGGGGCAGTGGGGCGTGCCCGCTCTGGCCCACAGCAGGCGGAGGTAGTCGTAGATCTCCGTCACCGTGCCCACGGTGGAGCGGGGGTTCTTGCTGGTGGTCTTCTGGTCGATGGAGATGGCGGGGGACAGCCCGTCGATATAGTCCACGTCCGGCTTGTCCATCTGACCCAGAAACATCCGGGCGTAGGACGAAAGACTCTCCACGTACCGGCGCTGGCCCTCGGCATAAATGGTGTCGAAGGCGAGGGAGGACTTGCCCGATCCGCTCAGTCCCGTCAGCACCACCAGCTTGTCCCGGGGGATGGTCACGTCGATATTTTTCAGGTTGTTGGCGCGCGCGCCCTTTACCACGATCTTATCCTGCATACTTCTGAACTGCTCCTTGTCTGCCGATATCCGCCCGTCACCGCGCAGTGATGTCCGCCGTCTGCGCCCGCAGCAGGGCCAGCAGCTCCGGGGCGGAGACCTCCACCTGCGCGCCGATCCGCCCGGCGGAGATATACACCCGGTCCAGCTCCGCCGCCGACGCGTCGAACACGACGGGATACTGCTTTTTCATGCCCACGGGGCTGCACCCGCCCCGGACGTAGCCGGTGACGGCGTTGAGCTGGGCCAGCGGGAGCAGCTCGACGGACTTCTCCCCCACCGCCCGGGCAGCCTTCTTCAGATCCAGGCTTTCCGCCACCGGCACCTCGTATACATACACGCCGCCGGACGCGCCCCGGGCCGCCAGCGTCTTGAACACCCGGGCGGCGTCCTGCCCCATGGCCTGCGCCACGTGCAGCCCGTATTCCCGGTCGCCCTCCGGGCCGCCGGCGCCCTCGTAAAAATGCGCGGTGTAGGGGACCTTTTCCCGGTCCAGAATGCGCATCACGTTCGTTTTTTCTTCCTTCTGCTTCATGTTCGTCCTCTCCGGCCCGCGCCGCTCCGGCGGCGCGGCCAGCGCGGCGGTCATCCGTTTCCGCCGCGCAGCTCGATGATGCGGTCCCGCAGGACCGCGGCGTATTCAAATTCCAGCATCTTGCTGGCCTCCAGCATCTGCTTTTCCAGCTTGGCGATCTCCGCCGCCCGCTCCGGCTCGGTCAGCTTGCCGCGGCGGCGCTTTCCGCCCCGCTCCTCCTCGGCGGGGCGGGAGATCTCCAGCGCGGCCCGCACGTCCTTGATGATGGTCTTGGGCACGATGCCGTGGGCCTTGTTGTACGCGTCCTGAATGCCCCGGCGGCGCTCCGTCTCATCCATGGCGGCGCGCATGGAGGGCGTGATGGTGTCGGCGTACAGAATGACCAAGCCCTCCGCGTTCCGCGCGGCGCGGCCCATGGTCTGGATGAGGGAGGTTTCGGAGCGGAGGAAGCCCTCCTTGTCCGCGTCCAGCACGGCCACAAGGCTCACCTCCGGCAGGTCCAGACCCTCCCGCAGCAGGTTGATGCCCACCAGCACGTCGAACTCCCCCAGCCGCAGGCCCCGGATGATCTCCATCCGCTCGATGGTCTCCACGTCGGAGTGCATATAGCGGACCCGGATCCCGGCGTTTTTGAAATACTCCGTCAGGTCCTCGGCCATCTTCTTGGTCAGCGTGGTCACCAGCACCCGCTCGTTCCGGGCGGTGCGGGCCTCGATCTCGGAGATCAGGTCGTCGATCTGCCCCTCCACAGGCCGCACCTCCACCACCGGGTCCAGAAGGCCGGTGGGGCGGATGACCTGCTCCACCACCTGTCCCGCCCGCTCCCGCTCATAGGGACCGGGCGTGGCAGAGACGTACACCGCCTGACCGATCCGCTCCTCAAATTCCTCGAACTTCAGCGGGCGGTTGTCATAGGCGCAGGGCAGGCGGAACCCGTAGTCGATCAGGCTCTGCTTGCGGGCGTGGTCGCCGTTGTACATGGCCCGCACCTGCGGCAGCGTCACGTGGCTCTCGTCCACAAAGAGGACGAAGTCCTTGGGGAAAAAGTCCAGCAGCGTCATGGGCGCGGAGCCGGCGGGCCGCTCGGAGATGATGCGGGAGTAATTCTCGATGCCGGAGCAGTAGCCCAGCTCCGTCATCATCTCCATGTCGTACTCCGTCCGCTGGCGGATGCGCTGGGCCTCCACCAGCTTGTTCTGCTGGGTGAAGGTCTGGACCTGATCCTCCAGCTCCCGGCGGATCTCGCCGATGGCCCGGTCCATCTTGTCCTTGGTGGTGACATAGTGGCTGGCGGGATAGATCACCGCGTGCTCCAGCAGGCGCATGGCCGCGCCGGTGACGGGGTGGAACTCCGTGATGCGGTCGATCTCGTCGCCGAAGAACTCCACCCGGATGGCCCGGTCCTTGTAATAGGCGGGATAGATCTCCACCGTGTCGCCCCGGACGCGGAACATATTCCGCTCAAAGGCCACGTCGTTGCGCTCGTACCGATCCTCCACCAGACGGCGCAGCAGCTCGTCCCGGTCCAGCTCCGTCCCCACCCGCAGGGAGATCATCAGCTTGGCGAAGTCGTCCGGCTCGCCCAGTCCGTAAATGCACGAGACGGAGGACACCACGATCACATCCCGCCGCTCCAGCAGCGCGCAGGTGGCGGACAGGCGCAGCCGGTCGATCTCGTCGTTGGTAGCCGCGTCCTTGGCGATATAGGTGTCCGTGTGGGGGATATAGGCCTCCGGCTGATAGTAATCGTAGTAGGAGACGAAATACTCCACCGCGTTTTCCGGGAAGAACGCCTTGAACTCCTCGCAGAGCTGGGACGCCAGCGTTTTATTGTGGGCCAGCACCAGCGTGGGCCGCTGGATGCGCTCGATGACCTTGGCCATGGTAAAGGTCTTGCCCGACCCGGTCACGCCCAGCAGAATCTGCTCGTCCAGTCCGTTTTCGATCCCCTGCGCCAGCTTTTCGATGGCCTCCGGCTGGTCGCCGGACGGCTCATAGGGGGAAACGACTTTGAATTTCGGCATAGTTCCTCCTCAGACCGCTCCGCGCGGCGCTCCACCGCGCCCGGAGCGGGCGTCATTTTGTAAAATAGCCTGAGTCCCGCATGGAGACGAAGTCGCCGTCGGCCACGATAATGTGGTCCACCATCGGGATGCCCACACCCTCCAGCGCCGCCCGCGCCCGGTCGGTGGTGGCAAAGTCCTCGCTGGAGGGCAGCGCCACGCCGCTGGGATGGTTGTGGGACAGGATGACGGCGCTGGCGTTGGTCAGCAGCGCGTTTTCCACCAGTCGGCGGATGTTCAGCTCCGCGCCGTTCACGTCGCCCTCGGTCAGCAGCTTGCAGGCCAGCAGCTTTCCCTTCCGGTCCAGACACAGCTCATAGACCAGCTCGTTCTTCTTCCTGTCGAACCGGCGCAGGAGATACTCCCCCGCCCGTTCCGTGGAGTTCAGGATCACCGGCCCGTCCGTGCGCTCTCGGCTCTTCTCCGCCAGCAGCGGCACCAGCCGCAGCAGCAGCGCCGCGCTCCCGCCCATGCCCTCCACCTTTTCAAGGTCCTCCGCCGGGGCGGTGAAAACGCCCTCCAGCGACCCGTACCGCTCCAGAAGCCGGTGGGCCAGCGGGTTGGTGTCCCGCCGGGGGATAGCGTAAAAGAGAAGAAGCTCCAGCGCCTCGTGGTCGGCAAAGCCGGAAAGGCCCGTCTGGGCGAACCGGCGGCGCATTTTCTCCCGGTGTCCGTCGTGGATCCCCAACCGTGCGCACCCCCTCCGGCGTAAAGCTCCGCGGCCGTCCGCCCGGGGACCCGCCCCGGCGCGCCGGCCGTTACGGAGCTATTATAGCACAGTCCTTTTTATCGTACAAGTGTTTGTATCGGAAAAATTACGGGGCCGGCGGGCGCGGTATCCGTTCTTTTCTTCAATTTTACCTTGCGCCCGGTTGACATCGGCATTTTTTTGGCATACTATAGAAAAGAAAAGTGAATCGCGTCCGGTAGGTAAGGCTACCACAGGGATATGGGTTGCTGCCGCGAAATGATGGAGACATCATGAGAGGGTTTGAACAGGCGATATCGAATGCTAAGGTATCATCTAACGCAATTTCACCGCCTTGTGAAGCTAAAGCTTGAACGGTGGGGAGAGCGGGCCGCTCTCCCGGCAGTACGTTTACTATGATCCCCCGATCACGCCGGACGAGTGTGGTCGGGGCATTTTATTTTTGATCCCCGTCAAATCGGAGAAAGGAGGGACCGCGTATGCTGGAATTTGAGAATGAGCGCACGGAACTGGTCGAAAAAATAGAGGATCTCATCCGCCGAAAACAGTACGCCGCGCTGCGGGCCCTCCTTGTCCCCATCGAGGCGGCGGACATCGCCCTGCTGATGGGCGACCTGCCGGAGGCGGATCTGCCGCTGCTGTTCCGCCTGCTGCCCAAGGAGCTGGCGGCGGAGGTGTTCGTGGAGCTGGACTCCGACGAGCAGGAGCTTCTGATTCAGGGCTTTTCCAACACCGAGCTGAAGGAAGTGCTCGACGAGCTGTATCTGGACGACGCGGTGGACATCGTGGAGGAAATGCCGGCCAACGTGGTCAAGCGCATCCTCAAGCACTCCGACCCCGAGATGCGCAAGAGCATCAACGAGATCCTCAAATACCCCGAGGACTCCGCCGGGAGCATCATGACCACCGAGTTCGTGGACCTGAAGGCCACCATGACGGTGGAGGACGCGTTCAAGCGCATCCGCCGCACCGGCCCGGACAAGGAGACCATCAACATCTGCTACGTCATCGACGAGAACCGCCACCTCATCGGCCTTGTCACCATCCGGACGCTGCTGCTGGCCGAGGAGGACGCGGTCATCGGCGACATCATGGAAAAGAGCATCGTATCCGTCACCACGCTGGACGATCAGGAGTACACCGCCCGCAGCCTCTCCAAATACGACTTTCTGGCCCTGCCCGTGGTGGACACGGAAAACCGGCTGGTGGGCATCGTCACCGTGGACGACGCCATGGACGTTCTGCAGGAGGAGGTCACGGAGGATATCGAAAAGATGGCGGCTATCCTCCCGTCCGACAAGCCGTATCTCAAGACCGGGATCTGGGAGACCGTCAAGGCCCGCATCCCGTGGCTGCTGCTGCTGATGATCTCCGCCACGTTCACCGGCCAGATCATCTCCCGGTTCGAGGCGGCGCTGGCGTCCTTTACCGTGCTGACGGCCTATATCCCCATGCTGATGGACACCGGCGGAAACTCCGGCTCTCAGGCCAGCGTCACGGTCATCCGCGGCATCTCTCTGAACGAGATCGAATTCCGGGACCTGCCCCGGGTCGTCTGGAAAGAGGCGCGGGTCGCCGTGGTCTGCGGCGCGCTGCTGGCGGCGGCCAACTTCGTCAAGCTGCTGCTGGTGGACCGACTTCTCTTCCGCAACCCGCTGGTCACGCCCACGGTGGCGCTGGTGGTCTGCGGCACGCTGGTGTTCACCATCTTCGCCGCCAAGCTGGTGGGCTGCGCCCTGCCGCTGCTGGCGAAAAAAATCGGCTTTGACCCGGCGGTAATGGCCTCGCCGTTCATCACCACCATCGTGGACGCCATCTCCCTTCTGATCTACTTCCAGTTCGCCTCCGTCATTCTGCACATCGGCGGGTAAGGCGGCGGGGCCGTCTCTCCCGCGCATCTCAGCCCACGCTTGACCGGACGCTGCATACGCAAAGCGGCGGCGGACTTTCGTCCGCCGCCGCTTTTTGCAGGTTTGCAGGGTGGTCCTTATTTCCGGCGCAGCCCCTTGAGCGCCTGAATGACCGCCATGGAGCCGAACGCGAGGCCCACAACGGCCCCCAGATCCGCCGCCGGGAGCGCCGCCGCGCTGAACAGCGGCTCCAGCGCCGGGATCAACAGCACCGCCGCCAGCAGCGCCGCGCCCACCGCAAACGCGCCCAGCAGATAGGGATTGTTGAAAAACCGCTTTTGGAACAGCACCGGCCGGGCGGACTTGCAGCTGAATCCGTGGAACAGGCGGCTCAGGCACAAGGTGGAAAACGCCATGGTGCTGCCCATGGGCGCGCCCCCGGCCCGCAGGCCCAGATGGAACGCCGCCGACGTGGCCAGCGCAATCACAAGCCCCTCGATGCCCACGTTGATGAGAAATTCCCGGGTCAGGATGCCCTCGTTCCGGGGGCGGGGCTTCTGGCGCATCAGCTCGCCGTCCTGCGGCTCCAGCCCCAGCGCGATGGCCGGGAGGGAGTCCGTCAGCAGGTTGATGAACAGCAGATGGACCGCCGCAAACGGCACCGGCAGGCCCGCCAGCGACGCGTACAGCACCGTCAGAATGGCGGCGAAGTTGCCGGAGAGCAGGAACTGGATGGCCCGCTTGATGTTGGCGTACACGCCCCGGCCGTTTTCCACGGCCCGGACGATGGTGGCAAAGTTGTCGTCCGTGAGCACCATGCCCGCGGCGTCCTTGGCCACCTCCGTGCCGGTGACGCCCATGGCGACGCCGATGTCCGCCTGCTTGAGGGCGGGCGCGTCGTTTACGCCGTCGCCGGTCATGGCCACCAGATTGCCCCGCTCCTGCCACGCGCGGACGATGCGAATCTTGTGCTCCGGCGAGACACGGGCATAGACGCTGACCTTGGGGACGAACTCCTTCAGCTCCTCGTCGCTCATGGAGTCGATCACCGCGCCCTCCACGGCCTCGGTCCCCTCGGTGAGGATGCCGATCTTCCGGGCGATGGCGGCGGCGGTGACCCGGTGGTCGCCGGTAATCATCACGGGGCGGATGCCCGCGGCGATGCACTGAGCCACTGCCGGGGCGGACTCCTCCCGGGGCGGGTCCATCATGGCGATCAGCCCCAGGAAGTTCATGGCGCTCTCGTCGCACAGGTTCACCGCCGGAGAGTCCACCTCCCGGCAGGCGAAAGCCAGCACCCGCAGGCCCTGACGGGAAAACTCCTCGTTGACGGATTCGATCTCCCGCCGCTCCTGCTCCGTCAGCATGGTCCGGTCCAGCAGCACGTCCACCGCGCCCTTGGTCAGCATCATCAGTCCGCCGGAGAGCTGGTGGACGGTGCTCATCAGCTTGCGTTCGGAGTCGAAGGGGATCTCCGTCAGGCGGGGCCAGCGGCGGCGGATCTCCTCCTCGTCAAAGCCGAAGCGCTCCCCCAGCCGGACCAGCGCCGTCTCGGTGGGGTCGCCCACCTCGCCGTTTTCGTTCACCGTGGCGTCGCTGCACAAGAGCGCCGCCCGCAGCAGCGGCTCCTGCACCGGGTCGGCAAAGTCCGCCTGCTCCACGGGGATGATCCGCCCCGCGGCGTAAAGCTGCTGCACGGTCATCTTGTTCTGCGTCAGGGTGCCGGTCTTGTCGGAGCAGATCACCGACACGCTGCCAAGACCCTCCACCGCCTGAAGGCGGCGGATAACGGCGTGTTCCTTGGCCATCTTCCGCGTGCCGAAGGAGAGGACGATGGTGACGATGGAGCTGAGGGCCTCCGGAATGGCGGCCACGGCCAGCGCCACGGCGAACAGGAACGCGCTCATCACCGACTCGCCCCGGACCAGCACGCTGACCGCAAAGATCAGTGCGCAGAGGATCAGGATGCCCACGGAGAGCTTCTTGCCGAACTGGTCCAGACTCTCCTGAAGCGGCGTTTTCTTGTCGCCCGCCGCCTTCAGCAGCGCGGCGATGCGGCCCATCTCCGTATCCATGCCCACGCCGGTGACGAGGAAACGCCCCCGGCCGTAGGTAATGAAGCTGCCGGAGTAGACCATGTTCCGCCGGTCGCCCAGCGGCGCGTCCGCCGGGACCTCCCCCGTCATTTTCTCCACCGGCAGGCTCTCGCCGGTCAGGGCGCTCTCGTCCGCCTTCAGCGCGGCGCACTCCAGCAGCCGCCCGTCGGCGCACACCGCGTCGCCCGCGTCCAGCACCACCACGTCGCCCACCGTGACCTCCCGGCCCGGGATCTCACGCACGGCGCCGTCCCGCACCACCTTCGCCGTGGGGGCGGACATCCGCTTCAGGCTCTCCAGCGAGGCGGCGGCTTTTACCGTCTGCACCGTGCCCAGCACGGCGTTCATCGTGATGACCGCCAGAATGACCGCCGCGCTCTCCGCATCCCCCAGCGCGATGGACACCGCCGCCGCGCCGATCAGCAGGATCACCAGAAAATCCGCGAACTGCTCCAGAAAGATCCGCAGCGGCGCTTTCTTCTTCTCTCCGCTCAGCTCGTTGGGGCCGAAGCGGTCCAGCCGCTGGGCGGCCTCCCCGTCCGTCAGTCCCTGCTCGCCGCAGCCCAGCTCCCGGAACAGCTCCACGCGGCTCTCGCTCCATACTTCCTTTTTCTTTTCTGCCATATCATTTCGTCCTTTCCTCCCGCTGCTCCGGCGCAAAAAAGCGAGACTTTTGCGCCCAACGCCGCAGCGTTTTGCTCAAAAGTCTCGCCATTTCGATCCGAAGCGGGGCAGATCTAGTCTGCCCGACCTGACGCCAGCGGATGCACATTTCTGTGCCGGCTACTCCCTCATGATTACTTGCATCCTATCCGATTTTCCGCCGTCTGTCAAGTGTTTTTCTTCCGGTCCGCGCGTAAAGATCCCGTTAATTTTCCGTCAGGCCGCTCACAGCCCGCGCCACTCCTCCGGCCGCAGCAGGCTCAGGTCCGCCGCCGCCCGGTCCAGCTGGGCCAGCATGGCGTCCCGGTCCCGGTTCAGCGTGCCCCGCAGGGCCAGATAATTGCTGGCGTGGTTCATGCGGAACACGCTGCCGGGGCTGTCCAGCCGCTCCACCAGAAGCCGCGTCTCCCGCAGGTCCTCCGCCGGGGTCAGCAGGCGGAACGTCCCGTCCCGCACCCAGTCATAAAGCGGCGTGCCCGGCTCCACCATCAGCGTCAGCATTCCGATATACTCCGGGTTCATGGCGCTGAACGCCGCCGCCGTGTCCGCGGCGTGCCGCTCCAGCAGCTCCGGCCCGCCCAGACCGGTGATGGCCGTGACGGACAGGGCGATGCCGCACCGGCGCACCTTGCGCCCCATCTCCACGATAAAGGCCGCGTCGTGGCCCTTGCGCATTTTCTCCAGAACCGCGTCGCACCCGGACTCCAGCCCCATGTATACCATGGTCAGCCCCGCCGCCCGCAGGGCGCGCAGCTCCTCCTCCGTGCGGATGCGGATGCTGTCCGGCGAGGCGTAGCACGTCACGCGGGTGCACTCCGGGAACAGCTCCCGCACCGTTTTCAAGATCGTCTCCAGCTCCGCCGCGCGGCGCACCAGCGCGTCCCCGTCGGCCAGAAAGACCCGCTCCACCCGGGGATAGAGCCTGCGGGCCGCGCGAAAGTCCTCCAGCACCTCGTCCAGCGGCCGAACGGCGAAGCGCTTTTCCTTGTACATGCTGCAAAAGGCGCAGGTGTTGTGGCTGCACCCGTAGGTCACCTGCACGATCAGGCTCCGCGCCTCGGAGGGCGGGCGGTATACGCTGCCGACATATCTCATTTGAGCAGCTTCTCCAGCGCCGCGCGCTTCAGGCAGGCGCACAGGACCTCCATGGCCGTCTCCAGCTCCTCCAGCGGCGGCAGGGACGGCGCGATGCGGATGTTGCTGTCCAGCGGGTCCATGCCGTAGGGGAACGCGGCGCCCGCGCCGGTCATGGTCACGCCGCACTCGGCGCACAGCTCCAGCGTCCGCCGCGCCGTTCCCGGCATGGCGTTGAGGGAGACGAAGTACCCGCCCTTGGGCCGCCGCCACGAGGCGATCTCCAGCGGGGCGATCTGCCGGTCCAGCGCGTCGGTGACGCAGCGGAACTTGGGCGCGAGGACGGCGGCGTGCCGCCGCATCAGCTCCAGCGTATGGGCCTTGTCCTTCAGATAGAGGACGTGGCGCTGCTGGTTCACCTTGTCAAAGCTGATGACCTGAACGCCCATGAGCTTTTTGAGATGGTCCAGCATGGTCTCGGACGCGGCGAAGCAGGCCACGCCCGCCCCCGGCAGCGTCACCTTGGAGGTGGAGGCGAACTCGATGGCCCGGTCCGGGTTGCCCGCCTTGGCGCACTCGGCCAGAATGTCCGGGAACGGGACGAAATCGCCCTCGAACTCATGGATGCAGTATGCGTTGTCCCACATTAGCAGGAAATCCGGCGCGGCGGTCTTCATGGCCGCCAGACGGCGCACCGTCTCCTCAGAGTAGATGATCCCGTCCGGGTTGGAGTATTTCGGCACGTTCCACATACCCTTGACCTGCGGGTCGCGGACGGCGGCCTCCACCGCGTCCATATCCGGGCCGTCCTCCGTCATGGGGATGGCGATCATGCTGAAGCCGAAGCTCTCGGTGATCTTGAAGTGGCGGTCGTATCCGGGGACGGGGCACAGCCACTTCACCTTTTCCTCCCGGCACCACGGGCGGGGAGAGTGGACCAGCCCGTGGGTATAGGCCTTCGCCACCGTGTCATACATGAGCTGAAGGCTGGAGTTTCCCCCCGCAAAGACCTGCTCCGGGCGGCAGCCCAAAAGCTCCGCGAACAGGCGGCGGGCAGCGGGCAGACCGGCCAGCTCGCCGTAATTGCGGCAGTCGATCCCGTCAGACACGTAGTCCTCCGGCGTCTGAAACACGTGCATCAGTCCCTCGCTGACCAGATCCAGCTGGGCCTTTCCGGGCTTTCCGCGGGCCATGTTCAGCTTCAGCTTCCGGTCCCGGAGCCGGTCAAGCTCCCGGCAGACCTCCTCCTGCTCGTCCAGCAGCTCCTGGCGGCTCCTTGCGGCGTAGGCGCTCATCGCAGTCATCCTTTCCTTTGCGGGCTTGTCCCGTTATTTCGTTACTGCTTCAGTATACCTGTTCGCCGCCGTTCCCGCAAGATGCTTTTTGCGGGGCGGGCGCGTCCGGCGTCCCGCCCCGCAGGTCCCGCGTCACTGGCCGCAGCCGCAGGGAGCGCACTCCCCGTCCGCGCACGCGGCGCAGCCGATGCTTGGCTCTCCGCCGGTGTGGTCCACGCCGAATGTAATGGGGATGGAGACGCACAGCCGCTGGGTCAGCGTCACGGTGCAGGCGGTCCCCTCCGCGTTGGCCGTGCAGGTGGCGGCAGGCTCCCCCGCACAGGAGACGCTCACCGCGCCCACATCGGCCACGGGCGTCAGCACCACCGGCGTGCTGACGCTGACGCACTGCGTCCCCGTCTTGGCGCACCCGGCGGGCGGCAGGGTCGGCCCGCCGCCGGCGGCAGGGTCGGCATAGGGCAGAATGGGCGTATGCTCATAGGTCGCGTTGATATGCAAAACGATCCCTCTTTTCCCGGTTGCTCCCGGACGGTTTCCGGGGCTGTGCCAGTCTATGCCCCGGCGGGGCGGGAGGTTCCCGCCTTCGCAGGGAAACGGCATAGCGGAAGCGTATGCGGGCTTGTGTTTTCCCCTCCGGTGTGGTATGTTATAGGGTATGGAAGCATATACGCTCATTCGCTCCGGCCGGCGGACGCTGGCTCTGGAGATCACAAAGGACTGCCGCCTGCTGGTGCGCGCCCCCGCGCGCTGTCCCAAGCGGACGGTGGAGGAATTTATTCAGCGCAGCCAGCCGTGGATCGAGCGGAATCTGGCGCGGATGCGCCAGCGGGCCGCCGAGGCCGGGCCGCCCCCCACGCCGGAGGAGATCGAAGCGCTCCGGGCGCAGGCCCGAGCCGTCCTTCCGGGGAAGGTGGCGCATTACGCCGCGCTGATGGGCCTTTCGCCCACGGGGGTGAAGATCACCTCCGCCTGGAAGCGGTACGGCTCGTGCAGCGCGAAAAACAGCCTGTGCTTTTCCTGCTTTCTCATGCGCTCGCCGGACGAAGCCGTGGACGCGGTGGTGGTCCACGAGCTGGCCCACATCCGCCACAAGAACCACGGCCCGGACTTTTACGCGCTGGTCCAGCGGTACATGCCCGATTATCAGGCCCGGAAAAAGCTATTGAAATAAAGCTATTAAAATAAGGAGAACGTCTATGGAGATCCAGAGCATCGAGGCGCTGCTGGGCGCCAACCGCTATCCCGGCCGCGGCATCCTGATGGGCCGCAGCGCGGACAACGCCTGCGCCGTCATCGCGTATTTTATCATGGGGCGCAGCGAAAACTCCCGCAACCGCATCTTCGTCCCCACGGAGGACGGCATCCGCACTCAGGCCCGGGACCCGGAGAAAATGACGGACCCCAGCCTTATCATCTACCACCCCATCCGGGAGCTGGAGGGCAAGACCATCGTTACCAACGGCGACCAGACCGACACCATCCGGGACGCGTTCCTCGCCGGTCACTGCTACCGCCACGCCCTGCTCCAGCGCACGTTCGAGCCGGACGGCCCCAACTGGACGCCCCGGATCAGCGGCGTGCTCAAGCCGGACTTCACCTATAACCTCTCCATCCTCAAATCCATGTACGGCGACGACGCCTGCTGCTGCCGGTATTTCTTCGAGTACGACGCGGCAAAGGCGGGACTGGGCCATCTGATCCACACCTACCAGTCCGACGGCGATCCCCTCCCCTCCTTCGAGGGCGAGCCGCGGCCCGTGACGCTGGACGCGCCGGACGCGTCCGCTCTGGCTGCGCGCATCTGGGACGCGCTGGACCCCGACAACAAGGTGGCCCTGTTCGTGCGGTACATCGACCGCGCCACGGGCAGAAAGACCGACGTGATCCGAAACCGGGACTGAGGATAAAAAAGCGGAGAGGACACGCCCTCTCCGCTTTCCCATTTCCATTTTCACGCCCGGCCGGACCACGCGGCGGCGTCCCCGCCCCGCTTTTTTTCATAGAGCGGCGCGCCCCGGCGGTACCCCTGCGGCAGATACGTCACCGAGGAGATCCGCTTGCCCGACACGCCGTATTTCGGGTGGTAGCCGAACAGGTTCACATACTCCAGAAGATCGTCCCGCTCCGCCGCCATGGCCCACAGCAGCGCCGTCATGGCCCGGGCGTCGTCCACGGCCCGGTGGCTGTTTTCCACCTCGCCGTCCAGTCCGTAGGCCGCGATGGCGTCCTTGAGCTTGTGGGGATAGTCCCGCCGGTCCTTGTAAACAGTCAGCGCGTCCAGAAATTTCAGTTCCTTCAGGCACGACGCCCGGCCCGTGTCCCGCAGCAGATAATAGAGGAAGTTCAGGTCGAACTGGGCGTTATAGGCCACCAGCAGCGTGTCCTCCCGCTCCAGAAGGCGGCAGAAGGACGCGGCGGCCTCCGCCTTTTCGATCCCCTCCGCCGCCAGCGCCTCCGGCGTGATGCCGGTGAGCTGCGTGATGAAGGGCGGCAGCGTCCGCCCCTTGGAAAGGCGGATCAGCGCGTTGAAGCTGCCGTCCTCTCCGCCCTCGGAGACGCTCACCGCGCCGATCTCGATGATCTCCTCCCGCTCCGGGTCGATGCCCGTGGTCTCCGTGTCGAACAGGACCAGATGGGCAAACCGGTCCTCCAGTGCGCTGTGCATCCCCATGCCGTTTCCCGCGCCGCCCGCTTCGGCGGCGTCCTTTCTCTCTTTTTTGAAAACGCAAGTTTTTCGGAAATTCTGCCGATACTAGCCGTATCCCATCGTTCCGAGAGCGATTATACCGATTTTCGGCGGAAAACGCAAGGGCGGACGGCCCGATTCCCCCGGCAGTGCCGTCACGTAAAGGTTTCGTTCAGATTTTACAAGAAAATACCTTGACTTTTTCCATATTTGTGTTATTGTGTTGATGTACTAGAAAGATGATACAATTTTTTCGTCTTTCCTCTTGACATTTCCCAAAATTCGGTCTATCATAACCGTACTAGTACAGATAGTACAGTTTTCCACCGTCTCCGCGGGCAGCCCTGCGCGGACGGGGCGGCGCCCAGCGCCGCCGGAGCAGGCCCCGCGTCCCGGGCGCATACGCGCCGGGTCCCCGGCCGGAAAGGAAGGTTCCTGATCCTATGAAAGTTTTGATCGCCTCTGATTGGTACGCCCCCGTGGTGAACGGCGTGGTGACCTCGGTGCTCAACCTCCAGCGGGAGCTGGAGGCGCAGGGCCACGAGGTCCGGGTGCTCACCCTCTCGTCCGACCTGCATACCCACGAGGTGGGCAATGTGACCTATATCGGCGCCATGAGCGCCGGACTGATCTATCCCGGCGCGCGGCTGCGCACGGCGCTGGCCAGCCGTCAGGTGCAGGCGCTGATCCGCTGGAAGCCCGACGTGATCCACACCCAGTGCGAATTTTCCACGTTCCTGCTGGCCCGCAAGATCAGTGAGCACACCGGTGCCCCCATCGTCCACACCTATCACACGGTCTACGAGGACTACACCCATTACTTCTCCCCCAGCCGCGCGTGGGGACGGCGGATGGTGGCCCTGTTCACCCGCCACATCGTCGCCCAGACCGCCTGCGTGATCGCGCCCACGGAAAAGGTCCGCGCCATTCTGGAGAAGTACCGCGTCAGCCGTCCGGTGTACGTGGTCCCCACCGGCATCGACCTGAGCCGCTTTGCGGCCCCCGCCGACCCGGCCCGCCGTCAGGCGCTGCGCCACCGGCTGGGCATCCCCGCCGGGAGCTTTGTGCTGACCTATGTGGGCCGTCTCGCCCGGGAGAAAAATGTGGAGGAGCTTCTGGCCTGCCTGGTGGAGCTGGACCGCAGCGACGTGACGCTGGTGCTGGTGGGAGACGGCCCCTACCGCCCCGTGCTGGAGGAGACCGTCCGGGACCTTGGGCTGACGGACCGGGTGAAGTTCGTGGGGATGGTGAAGCCCGCGGAGGTGGCGGATTACTACCGCATGGGCGATCTGTTCGTCAGCGCCTCCACCAGCGAGACGCAGGGCCTGACCTATATCGAGGCGCTGGCCTCCGGCCTGCCCGCCCTGTGCCGGAAGGACGCGTGCCTGACCGGCGTGATCGAAAACGGCGTCAACGGCTGGCAGTTCCGGGACGGCGGCGAGTTCTCCGCCCATCTTCAGGAGTTTCTGGACGACGGTACGCTGCGCGCGTCCATGGCCGCGGCCGCGGCGGAAAACGCCCGGCGGGACTTCTCCGCGGAGGGCTTCGCCCGCCACGCCGCGCAGGTGTACGCCGCCGCCATCGAGGGAGAGGGCCTATGCCAGAGCGCGTGAAGATCCGCAGGCTGATGAACCTGTGCACCGCGCTGGGCCTGCTGGGCTGCGCGGCGCTGGTGGCCTACGGCTGGCACGAGCAGCTCTTCACGTCGCAGGAGGCGCTCCAGCGCTGCATCGCCGGCTTCGGCGCGCTGGGCGCGCTGGTGTTCGTGGCCTTTCAGGCCGTGCAGGTCGTCATCCCCATCCTTCCCGGCGGACTGGGCTGTCTGGGCGGGGTGCTCCTGTTCGGCCCGTGGATGGGCTTTGTGTACAACTACGCGGGCATCTGCATCGGCTCCGTGGCCGCGTTCCTGCTGGCCAAGCTGTACGGCAGGCCGCTCCTGTCGGCCATGTTCAAGCCGGAAACCATCGCAAAGTACGAGGCGTGGACCGCCCGCCGGTTCGACGCGCTGTTCGCCGCCGCCATCTTCTTCCCGGTGGCGCCGGACGACTTCCTGTGCTACCTCGCGGGGACGACGCCCATGCGCCTGCGGCGCTTCTCGGCCATCATCCTGCTGGGAAAGCCCGCCTCCATCGCACTTTATTCGCTGGGGCTGGAAACGGTGTTCCGCCACGCGGCGGCGCTGTTCTGTCCCGGAGCGTGAACTGATCTGACAAACGAAAACCGCAGTACAGGGTGGTCCCTGTTCGGCCCACTCCGATCCACTGCGCCCTGAAAAGGAGGAAAACGCCCCATGAGCGTTCAAATTTATGCCGGTTCCGCGGCTCTGGTCCGCCGCAGCGGCGTGGGACAGGCCATGCTGCACCAGAAGCAGATGCTCGCCGCCGCGGGCGTGGCGTCCACGGACCGCCCCTCGCCGGATGCCCGGACCGTCCATATCAATACCGTCCTGCCCGGCGCGCCGCTGGCCGCCCTGCAGGCCCATCTGGCCGGGAAAAAGGTGGTGTACTACGGCCACTCCACCGAGGAGGACTTCCGCAGCTCGTTCAAGGGTTCCGACCGGCTGGCTCCGCTGTTCCGGCGGTGGATCCGGTTCTGCTATGAGCGGGGCGACGTGGTCATCACGCCCACGCCCTACTCCAAGCGGCTGCTGGAGGAGGCGGGCGTCCGCCGCCCCATCTACGCCCTGAGCAACGGCGTGGACACCGACTTTTTCGCCCCCTCCGCCCAGCGCCGCCAGGCGTTCCGGGAGAAATACGGCCTGAGCGAGACGGATAAGGCCGTTCTCTCCGTGGGGCATTACATCGCCCGCAAGGGCATCCTTGAATTCGTGGAGCTGGCCCGCCGCCTGCCGGAGGTCCGCTTCTTCTGGTTCGGTCACACGGATCTGCGGCTGGTCCCCAGACGCGTCCGCGAGGCCATCGCCAGCGCGCCGTCCAACGTGACCTTTCCCGGCTTTGCCGATCAGGCGGCGCTGCGGGACGCCTACTGCGGGTGCGACGTGTTTGCCTTCATGAGCCACGAGGAGACGGAGGGCATTGTGGTACTGGAGGCGCTGGCCTGCGGCATCCCCACGGTGGTGCGGGACATCCCCGTGTACCGGGAGTGGCTCACCGACGGTGTCTCCGTCTATAAGGCGAAGGACGACTGGGACTTCCTGCGCAAAGTGGCCGGACTGCTGGACGGCTCCCTCCCCGCCCTGACCGCCGGAGGACTGCGCACCGCCCGCAGCCGCAGCATCCCCGCCGTGGGCCGGGTGCTGCGCACGATCTATGAGCTGGAGGGGCTTCCCTATCAGTCCCCCGCCGAGGAGCGCACCGCGCTGCCCGCCCGGGCGTCCCGGGCGGCGGTCCGGCAGGCGTGAGCCGGGAAAGAAACGGTCCCCTCCGGGCATACTAAGCCCGACGGCGGCGCTCCGCCGGAGAAAGGAGGGTGAGCCATGCGCGCTCACGTGGACCCCGGTATCTGCATTGGCTGCGGGCTGTGCGTCAGCTCGGTGCCGGAGGTGTTCCGGCTCAACGGGGACGGACTTGCCGAGGCCGTGGCGGACGGCCCGGACGACGCGGTGCAGAACGCCATCGACGCCTGCCCCGTTTCCGCCATCCGCAAGGCGTGACCTCTGACCGGTCCGCCGGAAGTACGCCAGCTTGGCGCGCCTTCCGGCGGACCGGTCTTTTTCGCGGCGGCCCATTTTCGCCGGATTTTTCCCATACGGCCGGAAAACAGCGCACCTTTTGCGCTGTTTTTAGCACATTCTCCAGTGTAATTGTGGGTTATCTGCTGATATAATAGAGCAAATACCACGCAGAAAGGGAGGCCGCGGATGCAATTCTGGAAAATGAACGGCGCGGGCAATGACTTTATCATCCTGAACAATCTTCAGGAGCATCTCCCGCTGGAGGAGCTGCCCCGGTTGGCGCGGACGCTGTGCGAGCGGCGGCTGTCCATCGGAGCGGACGGACTGATGGTGGTGGACGCGCCCACTGCGGGCGGGGACTTTAAGATGCGGTTCTTCAACTCCGACGGCTCCGTGGGCGAGATGTGCGGCAACGGCGCGCGGTGCATCTGCCGGTACGGCTATGAAAACGGCCTGTCCGGCGAGACACAGACCGTGGAGACCACGGCGGGCACCGTCACGGGGCGGCGCATCGACCGACGGCGCTACCGCGTCCGGCTGAACGACCCCACGGTGCTGGAGCTGGACCACCCGGTGGAGGTGGACGGCGTGCGCTATCCCTGCTCCTACGTGGAGCTGGGCGACCCGGGCCTTCCCCACGCGGTGATCCCCTACCGGGACCTGCGCCGGGCGGACGAAGACGAGCTGCGCCGTCTGGGCCGGGCCATCCGTTTTCACCCCTCGTTCCCCAAGGGGGCAAACGTCAACTTTTACGAGCTGACCGGCGAGGACACCGTATTTGAGCGGACGTTCGAGCGGGGCGTGGAGGACTTTACCTACGCCTGCGGCACGGGGACCGGCTCGGTGGCGGCGGTGCTGACCATGCAGGGGAAGGTGTCCGGCCAAAACGTGCAGGCGGACATGACCGGCGGGCGGCTGAGCGTGGACGTGGAGCGCAGCGGCTCCCATGTGACGGGGCTGTACCTCACCGGGCCGACCAACCTTGTCTGCAAGGGCGAGATCACCGACGAGGAGCTGCTCGCCGCGGAATGACCGACATATTTTTAGGAGGGCGTTTATGAAAAAGGGAAACTCGTTCTGGAAAAACTACGGCTTTCTTCTCACCATGCTGGGCGGCATCATCGGCGGCTGCATCGTCGGCTGGGTCTTTCCGGCGGTGAAGGACGCCTCCGGCGAGGTGGTGTCCAGGGGAGCCACCGTGCTGGAGCCGCTTGGCACCGTGTTCATCAACCTGATGTTCTGCGTCGTGGTCCCCATGGTGTTCTGCTCCATCTCCTCGGCCATCGCCAATATGAAAAGCGCGCGGCGGGCCGGAAAGATCATGGGCATGACGGTCCTGACCTTCTGCGCCACCGCCGCCGTCGCGGCTCTCATCATGTACGCCGTGGTCCGGGCCTTCCCCGTGGTGTCCCACAGCTATCAGCTCGTGGAGGAGGAGATCGGCGGCACGCTGGGCCTGTCCGACATGATCATCAACTTCTTCACCAAGCCTGACTTCAGCGAGCTCTGGAGCCGCAAGGCCATCCTGCCCCTCATTGTGGCGGCGGTCCTCTTCGGCTTCGGCATCCAGCTTGCCGGCGGACCCGCCACCAAGACGGCCGCGCTGCTGGAGGATATCACCGAGTGCATCATGAAGACCGTGAAGCTCATCACCTACTACGCGCCCATCGGCTTCTTCGGCTTCTTTGCCTATCTCGTGGCGACCTACGGGCCGGAGCTGATCGGTGATTACAGCCGCACGCTCATCATCTACTACAGCATGTCCTTCCTCTATATGTTCATCTTCTTCCCGATCTACGCCCGCTTCGGCGGAGGCCGGGGCGCGGCAAAGCTCATGTTCAGCAAGCTCTTCCGCCCCGCCGCCGTCTCCTTCGGCACCTGCTCCTCCGTCGCCACCATCCCCACCAATCTGGAGGTGGCCGAGGAGACCGGCATCAGCAAGGACGTGAGCAACATCGTCGTCCCGCTGGGCGCCACCATGCACATGGACGGCTCCGCCATGTCCGCCATCGTAAAGGTCGCGTTTCTGTTCGGCATCTTCGGGCAGGACTTCTCCACTGGCCGGGCGATCCTCGCCATCATCGTGGCGGTGTTCTCCTCCGTGGCCATGAGCGGCATCCCCGGCGGCGGCGGCACCGGCGAGCTGGTGCTGTGCACCATCTTCTTCCCGGACAGTCTCGCCGTGGCGTATCCCTTCGCGCTGGCCATCGGCAATCTGGTGGACCCCCCCGCCACCATGGTGAACTCCGCCGGAGACTACGTGGTGTCCTTCATCGTCTCCCGCTTCGTGGACGGCAAGGACTGGCTGCAAAAGGCCATGCACAAGGCGGACGCCTGATCGGCGCCGCAGACGCTCACGCTGTCGAAAAAGCGCCGGACGGCCAATGGCCGTCCGGCGCTTTCCGCGTCCTTGTAGAAAAGCGCTCCATGCGCAGCGCACACGCGGCGCATCGTGAGCGCCGCTCAGGGATGCTTTCCGCGCGGGGAGGGGCCGCTCCGTGCGCAGCGATAAGCGCCGCTCCCTACGGGCGCTTTTCCTCCTGCGGCCCCCGGCGAGAAAGCACCGACTCCCCCAGCTCTTTTCTCTCCCGCCGACGCGGAGATCGGGACATGAAAACCGGGGCGCGGCGGTTCGCCGCGTCCCGGCCTTTTTCACTCTTCCTCGCCCTGGACGGCGGTGCCGCCGCCGAGGCCGAAGTCCTCCTCCACGCTGGCAGTGTCCCGGTGGAGCATCGTCTCCATCACGCGGATGTCGCTGTCCACGTCCATGGCGTCGGACTTGTACAGCTCGTCGAGCTGGTGCTCAAAGCCCGCCACGATGGAGTCCATGGTCTTTTCGATGCGCTGCTTGGCCTGCCGCAGGTTCTCGCCCTCCACGCCCGCGGCTTCAAACTCCGCGTAGGAGTCCAGCAGCTTCTGGGTGGTGGGCAGGTAATAGTTCAGGAACTTGTCGATGCGGCTCCGCTTGGCCGGGTCCTCCTCCACCGCCCGGAAGATGCGGGCGGTGATGTCCTCCAGCCGGTCGATCTTGGCGGAGAGCACCGGGTCGGCGATGGCGTCGTTGGCGCGGCGGATATTGCGCAGGATGCCGGAGCAGCCCTCCTCCGCCTCTTTGGGCGGCTTCTGCTGAGTGGATTCCTGCTCCCGGCGGAGCTTCTCATCCGCCTCGCTGCTGCGGAAGAAGTAGCCAAGGCCCTGATCCAAATACGCCCGCTCGCCGAAATAGCCCTTGTCGATCATCTTTTCCAGATCCCGGATCACCTGCCGCTCCGGCCAGCCCAGCTTGCGGCTCAGCTCGGAGACGGGGACCGCCTGCGTCTCGCCCAGCACGGCGAGATACCGGGCGTACCGGCGCATATTCGCGTCCATCCGCAGACCGCCGCAGAACATCCCCAGTCCGCCCACGGCGATGGCCAGATATTTCAGCAGGTCGCCGATCCAGTTGGCCACGTAGCCGGAGAACACCATGTCCGCCGGACTGGCCGCGCTGAGCAGGCCAACGGCCATGACGATCAGGCCGATGATCTTCAAGGCCCGGGCGTTGGACTTCTTCACCGCCGGAGAACGCACCACGCTCTGGGCCGCGGCTCTGGCGCGGCTCTCGGGCGCGCGGTAGGTGGTGGCCCGATGGGCGCGGTGCTCCGTCCGCTGCGCAGGGCGGTCCGCCGCGGTCTGCATGGCAGTGCTCTGTCCGCCCCCCTGCGTCTGCTGCGGGCCGGGGTCCACCTCAAGCGGCGGTGGCGCGGACACGTTCTGCCGGTTCTTGGCGTCTTCGCCAAACAGCTTTCGGAACAGCAGGAACAGCGCCACCGGCCAAACGCCGACGGCGAACAGGATCACGATCAGCGACCACGAGCGCCAATCGCCGTCCTTCCGGTTCTCTCCGGCCATCATCCTCACTTCTCTTTCTTCTTCAGCTTTTCACGGGTGCCGTCCGGCCGCTGGATATAGGTGTGATCCAGCTGGCCCTTCAGATTCCCCAGCACCGCGTCCACATACTCCCGGCGCAGGGCGGCGCGCTCCTGCTCCTCCCACTCGGTCAGGCCCTCCGGTGAGCGGGCCTTGCGGCTCAGTTCGTTGATGCGCTCGATCTGCTTTTGATCCATGCCTGTCCTCCTCACTCGTCCGCGCGGCCGCGCTCAAACACCAGATCCATTTCCTCCACATGGCCTGTGGCTCGCTGTCTGGCGGGGAGCCAGCCCGCGTACCGCCAGCCCTCTGCGGCGCGGCGGAGGATGACCTCCCGCGCGGCCTCCATCTCAAAGCCCACGCCGCCGAAAAGGCTGTATCCCTCCGCCCCGGCGGCGATGCGCTCAAACTCATATTCCAGCATTGCTTCTCCTTATCCGTACCGCTTGATGGTGATGGCGGTGCGGCCCTTTTTGCTCAGTCCGCCCACCGCCGTCAGCCTGAACTTTCCACAGCCCCGGGCGGAGACGGTGTCCCCCTCCTCCAGCAGCCGGTCCGGCTTGACGCACTCCATCCAGTTCACCTGCACCCGTCCGCTCTGGATCAGGGCCGCAGCCCTGCCCCGGGACAGCCGGAAGCCGCTGGCCGCCACGGCGTCCAGCCGCAGGCTCATCACCGTGTCCCGGACCTCCTGTCCGTCCTCCTGCGGAACAGTCAGCTCCTCTGTGCCGATCTCCCGGACCCGCAGATGGGCGCGGCCCGCCTGATCCCAGCTTTGCAGCAGGAACTGCGCCACGCTCTCCAGCACGATCAGGTCGCAGCGCTCCGGCCCCACCAGCAGATCGCCCAGCTTCTCCCGGGTGACGCCCATGCCCATCAGGCTGCCCAGAATGTCCCGGTGGGTCAGGCCGTATTCCGCCCGGTACTCCGCCCGCAGGAACCGGAGCGGGCTTTGCCCCGCCGCGTCCTCCGGGTCCAGCCAGTCCGGCAGGAACAGCAGCACCGTGCGCTCCGCGCCGTCATAGCCGCCCAGCGCAGTATACTCCGTCTCTCCCGCCCCGGCAAGGCGCAGCATCGCCTCGGCGGCGGCGCGCTCCTGCGGGGAGAGAAAGTCCGTGGCCGCGGGGATGTTGCGCCCGCGCGCCTGCTCCCGCCGGTCCAGCACCCGGGCAAGGGTCAGCCGCTCCTCTCCCGTTCTGGCGGCCCGGTCCAGCAGCTTCGTCTTATCCATGGTGCAGCTCCTGTGTGCGGTAGAGCGCCGCGTAGGCGCCGTTTTTCGCAAGAAGCGCCTCGTGCGGCCCCTCCTCCACGATCCGGCCGTTCTCCACCACCAGAATGCGGTCCGCGCCCCGGACCGTGGAGAGCCGGTGGGCGATGATGATGGTGGTCCGGTCCTTGGCCAGCCGGTCGAAGGCGGACTGGATCTTCGCCTCGGTCACGCTGTCCAGCGCGGAGGTGGCCTCGTCCAGAATCAGCACCGGCGGGTCCTTGAGGAAGATGCGGGCGATGGAGATGCGCTGCTTCTGTCCGCCGGAGAGCAGCGTTCCCCGCTCGCCGACGTAAGTGTTGAAGCCCTCCGGCAGGGCGCAGATATCGTCGTAGATTTCGGCCTCCTTCGCCGCGCGGATCACGTCCTCCTCCGTGGCGTCGGGCCGGCCGTAGCGAATGTTTTCCAGAATACTGGCGGCGAACAGGAACACGTCCTGCTGCACCACGCCCACGTTGCGACGCAGCGAGCGCTGCGTCACCTGACGCACGTCCAGCCCGTCCAGCCGGACGCTGCCCTCCGTCGCGTCGTAAAACCGGGGAATGAGCTGGCAGAGGGTGGATTTTCCGCCGCCGGAGGGGCCGACCACCGCCACCGTCTCGCCGGGGCGGATGTGCAGGTCGATATCATGCAGCACCGGAAGATCGTCCCGGTAAGAAAAGCTGACGTGCTCCAGATCGATCCGCCCGGCCACCCGGGGCAGGTCCCGCGCGTCCGGCGCGTCCTGAAGCTCCGGCTCGATGCGCATCAGCTCCGCAAAGCGGCGCAGGCCCGCCGTTCCGTTGGCGAACAGCTCCATAAAGGTGGACAGCCGCCGGATGGGGTTGACGAACGCGGTGATATACAGGCTGAAGGTCACAAGGTCGATCACGTTCATCCGCCCCTGCATGATGAGCCAGCCGCCCGCGGCGATCACCGCCGCCTGAAGCATACACAGGAAAAACTCCATGGCGGCGTTGAACCGGCCCATGGCCTTGTGGAACATCCGCCGGGAGGTCTTGAACGTCTCGTTGGAGCGGTCGAACTTGCGCAGCTCCGCCTGCTCGTTGGCAAAGGCCTTGGCCGTCCGGATGCCGGACAGGCCGGACTCGATATCCGCGTTGATGGAGGCGGTCTTGCGCTTGACTGCGTCGGACGCGGCGGACATGGACCGGCGGCAGGCCCACACCACCGCGAAAAACACCGGCAGGATCAGGGCGATCACCAGCGCCAGCCGCCACTGGATGGCGAACATCACGCACAGGGAGCCAACGATGGTCACGGCGGAGATGAACACGTCCTCCGGCCCGTGGTGGGCAAGCTCCGTGATGTCGAACAGGTCCGCCGTCAGGCGGCTCATGAGCTGGCCGGTGCGGTTGCGGTCGTAATAGCCGAAGCTCAGCTCCTGCATATGGTGGAACAGGTCGCGGCGGATGTCCGCTTCCACCAGAATGCCGAAGGTGTGGCCGTAATAGCAGATGATATAGCTCAGCCCCGCCCGCAGCGCGAACGCCGCCGCCACGACGCCCATCACGGCGAAAAACGTCTGCCACGCCTTTTCCGGCAGCAGCGTGTACATACACCACCGGGAAATGAACGGAAACGCCAGATCGATCAGGGACATGACCAGCGCGCAGGCCATGTCCAGAAAGAAAAGGCGGCGGTGGGGCTTGAAATAACTGACAAAGATCTGGAGCAGCGATCTGCTCTGAAATTCTCGGGTGGTCATGATTCGCTCCTGTCTGCGTTGTCCGCCGCAGCCGCGGCGGCGTATCGTTTATTATAGCACGTCCCGTCTCCGGGCGCAACCGGAGTCCCCGGCCCGCCGAAGCCTTAGAACAGCGTGCCCCGCTGGGTGAAATAGACCCACAGGCCCAGCGCCGCCGCTGCCTGCACCAGCAGGATGGCCGGGATGCCGAAGCGGAAGGAATTGTGCCGGGTCTTGTGGTGAAAGGCGCGCATCCCCAAAAGCGCGCCCACGCTGCCGCCCAGCGCGGCCAGAAGAAACAGCGTCTTTTCCGGCACGCGGCGGACGCGCTCGTCCCGCTCCTTCCGTCTGGCCTTCCACTTGTCAAGGCCGAAGGCGAGGAACGCGGCAAGGTTGATAAGCGCCAGCCACCATATCAGCAGCGCCCACGGATCTCCGATCACGGTAATGGCCGTCACGCTGGTCCCGTCCGGGGTAAAAAACGGCTTCAAGCAGCATTGCTCCTTTCAGAATGAAAAAAGGACTGGCCGGGCGGTCCCGGCCAGTCCATCTTAGCAGAATGCTCAGTTCTTTTCAAGAGCGCACAGCTCTGCGGCGGTCCTGGCCGCGAGGCGGGCGTTGTTGTACACCAGCTGGATGTTGCTGGCGAGGGAGTCGCCGCCGGTCAGGTCCTTGATCTTGGCCAGCAGGAACGGCGTGGTCTCCTTGCCGTGGATGCCCAGCTTCTTGGCCTCCTCAACGGCCTCGTCGATGGCCTTGTTGATGACCTCGTGATCCATGGAGTACTCCTCGGGGATGGGGTTGGTCACCAGCATGCCGCCCTCCAGACCGATCTCCCGCTTGACGTGGAACGCCTTGGCCAGCTCGGCGGGGCTGTCGATGCGGTAGTCCACCTTGAAGCCGGACTTGCGGGTGTAGAACGCAGGCAGCTCTTCGGTGCCGTACCCGATGACGGGCACGCCGTGGGTCTCCAGATACTCCAGCGTCAGGCCGAGGTCCAGAATGGACTTGGCGCCCGCGCAGACCACCATCACCGGCGTGTGGGCCAGCTCTTCCAGATCGGCGGAGATGTCAAAGGTCTGCTGCGCGCCGCGGTGCACGCCGCCGATGCCGCCGGTGGCGAAGATCTTGATGCCCGCCATGTGGGCGATAATCATGGTGGTGGTGACAGTGGTGGCGCCGTCCCGGCCCTCGGCCACCAGAACGGGCAGGTCGCGGCGGGAGGCCTTGGCCACCTTGGTGCCGGTCTTGCCCAGATAGTCGATCTCGTCCTTGCTCAGGCCGGCCTTCAGCCGCCCGCCGATCACGGCGATGGTGGCAGGCACCGCGCCGTTCTCCCGGATGATCTTCTCCACGTTCAGCGCCGTCTCCACGTTCTGGGGATAGGGCATGCCGTGGGAAATGATGGTGGATTCCAGCGCCACGACGGGCTTACCCGCGTCCAGCGCGGCCTGTACCTCAGGGGCAACGTCCAGATACTTGTTCAGCATGATGATTCCTCCATACATATTTCATATTTGTCTGATGGTTCATATTGAAACTGTTTTCGTGCGGCCTGACGATCCCGGCAGGCGTCAGCTCTCCCGCACCCTGCGCAGCAGCTCACCGGCGTCCATGGCGGGGTTGATGGTCTCGCCGCTCTCCATGGCGATGGACGACGCGGCCAGTCCCAGCCGGGCGGTGTGCTCCAGATCCGTCCCCTGAAGATAGGCCCACGTGATGGCCGCCATAAACGCGTCGCCGCAGCCGGTGGTATTGACCATCTTCCCGGGGATCACCGGGAGCTGGACGCTGCGCTCGTGATCGGCGGCGAACACGCCGTCCGCCCCCAGCGAGATGAAAACCCGGCGCAATCCCGTATCCAGCAGCGTCTGCGCGGCGCGGCGCAGGCTCTCCCCGTCCGTGATCTTCACGCCGGAGAGCAGCTCCGCCTCGATGCGGTTGGGCTTGAGCGTGTGGAGCTTTCCCAGAATGGGGCGGATCTTTTCGGCCTTGGCCGTGGACACCGGGTCGCAGAAGATGGGCGCGGCGCAGTGCTCCGCCAGATAGGCCAGCGTCTCCGCCGGGGGATTCGTGTCCGCCACCACCACCTGCGCGCCGTCCAGCAGCTTCTGCCGCTGAGCGAGGAACTGGGGCGTGAGCCGCCGGTAAATGTCCATGTCACTCACGGCCAGCGACATATCGCCGCCCTCGTCCGTGATGAAAAGATACGTGGACGTGCGCTCCCCGGCGAGAAACGGGGACTGGGAGATGTCGATGCCCAGTTCGCCGCAGCTGGCGGCGATCTTCTGGGCGTTCATGTCGTCGCCGAACACGGTGGCCAGCCGCACGTCCACTCCCAGCAGCGCCATGTTGTGAGCGATGTTGCGCCCCACGCCGCCAAGGCTCATGCGCACCCGGCCGGGGTTGGAGTCCCGCGCCACCGGCTTTTCCGCCGGCCAGCCGCCGATGTCCATGTTTACGCCGCCGACCACCGCCGCATACGGCGCGGTGCGGACGATGTATCCCCGCCCGGCGATGCAGCCCTTTTTCATCAGGTTCGAGATGTGGACCGCCACGCTGGAGCGGGTGATGCCCGCCTTCTCCGCCAGCTCCTGCTGGGAGATGAGGGGATCTTCCTCGATCCAGTTGAGAAGCTGCCGCTCACGCTGCGTCATGGGACCGCCTCCTAAACATCTTGTTTGTTTCTAATCACACGCTTAGAATACAACATCCCCCGCCCGTTTGTCAACGGGAAACCGCAAGTTTTTTTACGGAGCCGACCGGCCCGCCCCGAGGTGAAATTTTTTCAGACAGCCCCGCCGCCGGCCAGCCAGGGCAAGCGCGTCTGACGGTGCGTTTTCCGGTGCTTTTCATCCTTTTGCCTTGGCGGGCGGCGCGTTCTGTGCTACAATGTCCCCATCAGAGCGCCGGGGCGGGCGCACGCCAGCTTGTCGGGAGGGCCGCATCATGAAAAAGCTCATCATTGCGCCGGATTCCTTTAAGGGGACCATGACCTCACAGGAGGTCTGCGCCCTGCTGGCCGGGGCGGCCCGCCGCGTCTTTCCAGAGGCGGAGACGGTCTGCATCCCGGTGGCGGACGGCGGCGAGGGGAGCGCCGCCGCCTTTCTGGCGGCGGCAGGAGGCCGGTGGGTCCCCATGGACTGCACCGGCCCCAACGGCCGCACGGTCTCCGCGGGATACGCCCTGCTGCCGGACGGGACGGCGGTGGTGGAGCTGGCCGCGGCGGCGGGCTTCGCGCTGGCGGGCCCCCGGGACCCGGAGCAGACCACCACCTTCGGCGTGGGAGAGCTGCTGCGGACCGCGGCGGAGCGGGGCGCGGCGCGGATCGTCGCCTGCCTTGGCGGCAGCGCCACCAACGACGGCGGCTGCGGAGCCGCCGCCGCCTGCGGCGTCCGGTTTTACGGGCAGGACGGCTCCGCCTTCGTCCCCACGGGGAAAACGCTGGGCAGCATCCATCGGATCGACTGCTCCGGCCTTGTCCCGGCGCTGCAGCGGATACCCATCGTCACCATGTGCGACGTGGACAACCCCCTCTGCGGCCCGACGGGAGCCGCAGCGGTGTTCGGCCCCCAGAAGGGCGCGGACCCGGCCATGGTGGAGCGGCTGGACGCGGGGCTGGCCCACCTTGCGGAGCTTTGGGTGCGGGACTGCGGCACGGACACGCGGGCGCTCCCCGGCGGCGGCGCGGCAGGCGGAATGGGGGCCGGGATGGCCGTCTTTTTCAGCAGCCGCCTGCAAAAGGGCATCGAAACAGTGCTGGACGCCGCGGGTTTTTCGGAAAAGCTGGACGGCGCGGATCTGATCCTCACCGGCGAGGGCCGGCTGGACGGCCAGAGCCTGCGGGGCAAGGTGATCTCCGGCGTGGCGGCCCGGGCGCGTGGCGTGCCGGTGGTGGCCGTCGTCGGCGATGTGGGCGAGGGCGCGGAAGGCATTTACGATCTGGGCGTCACCGCCGTCTTTTCCATCAACCGCACCGCCGTTCCCTTTGAGACGGCCCGGCTGCGCAGCCGGGCAGACCTTGCCGCCGCGGCGGAGGATATCCTGCGCCTGTGCCGCGCTCTTGAAATCCGAAACAGCCTGTGATAGAATCAACTCAAAACCCGTGGCACGAGCCGCGGCACACGAGAGTAAACTCACGAAAAGGAGCAGACGCGCGCATGATAAAGATCACTACGGACAGCACCTGCGACCTGCCGGAAGCGCTGTTGCGCGAATTCGACATCACGGTCCTGCCGCTGGGCATCGTCAAGGGCGAGGGCCTGTTCCGGGACGGCGTGGACATCCATCCGGCGGACATCGCCGCCCATGTGGACGCCGGCGGAGCCATCACCACCACCAACGCCGTGAACACGGCGGACTATCTGGACTGCTTCAGCCGTCTCTTAAAGACCTGCGACGCGGTGATCCACGTCAACCTCGGCTCGAAGATCTCCAGCTGCCATCAGAACGCCCGCATCGCGGCGGCGGAGCTTTCCAACGTCTATGTGGCGGACTCGGACAACATCACCGTCGGCATGGGCGAGCTGGTCCTGCGGGCGGCGCGGGCCGCCCGGGCCGGACACACGCCGGAGGAGATCCTTGCCGAGCTGGAGGATCTGCGCCGCCGGATGGAGGTCAGCTTCGTGCTGGACCGGCTGGACTATATGAAGCGGGGCGGGCGGTGCAGCGCCGTCACCGCCATCGGCGCCAACCTGCTCAAGCTCCACCCCTGCATCGAGGTGGTGGACGGGAAGCTGGCCGTGACGAAAAAGTACCGCGGCTCCATGGAGCGGGTGGTGTCGGACTATCTCCACGACCGGCTGGACGGCCGGGACGACATCGACACGGAGCGCATCTGGCTGGTGGACAGCGCCTTCGGCCCCGAGCTTGCGGACGCGGCCCGGGCCGTGCTTCAGGCGGACGGCCGGTTCGGCGAGATTCTAGAGAGCAAGGCCGGATGCACGATCTTCTCCCACTGCGGACCGAACACGGTGGGCCTTGCCATCCTGCGCAGGCAGTGAGCGCGACATCTTCCCAAAACAAGACCGCCGCAGGCAGATGCCTGCGGCGGTTTTTTCCAAATTAGCCGGAGCGCCGGGCGCTCACTCCATGATGCAGTTCTTGCCCTCCTGCTTGCCCTTGTAGAGCAGGCGGTCCGCCTCGCTCATCAGCTCCTGCGCCGACTGGCCCAGCCCGTGCTGCGCGAGACCGAAGGTCAGCGTCACCTCCCGGAAGAAGGGCGGGCGGCCCTGCGCGGTCAGCGCGTGCAGCTCCCGGCGGATGCTCTGGAGCACCTCCCGGGCCGTGTCCGACGAGGCGTTGAAAAAGGTAATGACGATCTCCTCTCCGCCCCAGCGGCACACGCTGTCCGTCTCCCGGACGCAGGTGCGGATGCAGTCCGCCACGGAAATGAGCACAAGGTCGCCGTGTCCGTGGCCGTACTGGTCGTTGAACTGCTTGAAATTGTCGATATCCGCCATGGCGACGCAGAACGTGGAGCCGTCCTCGTCCGCCGTGCGGCACAGGTCCTCCAGCTGATCGTAAAAATTCAGCCGGTTTTGAAGCCCCGTCAGCGGGTCGTGGCTCGCGATGTATTCCAGATTCTGGTTTGCGTTCTCCAGATCCTGATTCCGCCGCCGCAGCGTCTGGCTGGCCAGATACACGGACATGGTGGTGGTGAACACGCAGATCGCCATATTCATGCCGAACATGATGAACAGCGCCGGCTCGTCCGGCGGCGGGAAGCCGGGGATCTGCAGCGGCAGATACCGGCGCAGGCACACCAGCACCGTCAGGATCCCCACCGTGGGCGCCTGGATCGCGCCGATGGGGCAGCCCGGGGCCGCGTCGCTCAGGTAGGAGCTCATGACCAGAAGGCAGATGAAATAGAAGTAAAAGCCGCTGTCCAGTCCCGTCAGCAACGTGGCGATCAGGGCGAACAGAATCACCTCAAACTCCGCCAGCGCCACCGCCATCACCCGCTGCCGCTTCTCCAGCCACAGGAAAAAGGTGTACAGCAGGCAGCTGACCACGTTCTGCCACACCAGCGGAAAATACCCCAGCAGCAGACAGACGAAAATCTCGGCAAAGTGCATCAGCAGCGCCGTGAACAGGAAGTACCGCGCGCTGCTGCGCAGCCATTTATTTGTAAATTGGCGGAAGAACGACATCTCCGCAGCGCTCTCGAACATCTGGCGGCTCCTTTCCCGCCGGCACGCCGGAAAAACGGGGGCGCGCCGCCGTTTCCCTGCCGATAGCCGATGCCAGTAGTTTCCGGGCGCCGTCCGCGCCCCGCGCCGCCCGCGCGGCAACGCCGAAAGCTCCCCGGCACAATGCCACCTGTGCGGGGATACTCTCAGCCATTATATAGTAATATAGCACAAAGAAACCGAAAATTCAACAGGAAATGCTGCGGCGCAGCTCCGCCCGGAAATCGGGATGGGCGATCTCGATCAGCGCCTGCGCACGCTGGACCACGCTCTTATACCGCAGATCCGCCACGCCGTATTCCGTGGCCACGTACTGCACGCAGCTGCGGGGCGTGGTGACAGCGGAGCCGTCCGCCAAACGGGGCACGATCTTGGAATGGAGCTGCCCGTTCCGGTCCCGATAGGCCGAGCGCAGGGCGATGATGCTCTTTCCGCCCCGGGACCACTGGGAGCCGACCACCCACTCCAGCTGCCCGCCGGTGCCGGAATACTGGCGGGGGCCGACGGTCTCGGCGTTGACCTGACCGGTCAGGTCGATCTCCATGGCGTTGTTGATGGACACCACATTGTCATTCCGGCAGATATTGCGCGGCTCGTTGGTCCAGCTCACTTCCTTCAGGCAGACCTTCGGATTGTCCGCCGCGAAGCGCCACAGCGCCCGGTCGCCCACGATGTGGCTGGTGACCAGCTTTCCGGGCAGGAGCTGCTTTTTCGCCCCCGTGATAACGCCCTTTTCCACCAGCTCCATCACACAGTTGGTCAGGACCTCCGTGTGCAGGCCCAGATTCCGCTTCCCGGCGTAGGCCAGGCAGGAGCCAACCGCGTTGGCAAGGCCGCCAAGCCCGAACTGGATGCACGCGCCGTCCGGCACCAGCTCGGCGATGTACCCGGCGATTTGCTGATCCGTCTCGTCCGGGGGCGGGACGGTGGACTCCGTGGGCTGGAAATCGTCCTCCACGATGGCGTCCACCTCGGAGACGTGGAGCAGCGTATGCTCCTCGCCGCCGCTGCAGATAAAGGGAAGGTTCCGGTTCACCACCGCGATCAGCCGGACGCCGGGCCGGTCGAATACGCAGCGGTTCAGCGTTCCCGCCCAGAGGCTGCGGCTCATCCAGCCCTCCTCATTGGGCGGCGACACCGCCGCCACCACCGTTTTCGGCTCCCGGGAGGCGAGCCACGCCCCCGTCCGGCCCAGATGCGCCGGGACATAGTGGAGGTTCCCCTGGGCGGCAAAGGCCCGCTCCATGGCAAAAAAGTCGGAATTGCAGGTCACGTGCTCCCGGCAGGCCGGGCCCATCAGCTCCGTGGGGTGGAGCATGAACAGGGCGTCCAGCTCGATCCGCGCGTCCTCCCGCAGAAGCCGCCGCGCCAGCGCCGCGTCATATTTTTCCGGCCAGCAGGCCGCGCCGCTGACCGCCGCCGGCGCGGAAAGCTCCGTCAGCTCGGCGGCTTCCTCCGCCGTCGTCAGCAGCGCGCGGTACTGTGCCTGCCATCCTCCCGGCAGATCCGCAAGGCGGCCCCGCCGTATCGGTTGAAGCTGTTCCACAGCGTCCCCCTCCTCGTAGTATGATGTTATTGTGCGTTGTATGATGATTTCATCATAGCATACCACCCCGCAAAAGGCAAGGCAAACGCGCGGACGGCACACGCGTTTTTTCATGCGGAACAGCCTGCATATTTAATAAACATTTAAGAATTAGTCCTTGCAAACCGACCGCCCCTATGCTATAGTAAAGAGGATTTTTCGGACGGCCCGCCGCCCGAGCATTCGGAGGTGCGCTTTGCAAAAACGCAGTCACAAGCTCCTTGCCTCGCAGCTGCTGGAGGCGCGGAACGGCTTTCAGCGCCGCCGCTTTGAGCTGGCCTTTCTGTTCGGCTCCTTTCAGCCGGACTGCAACCCGCTTTCCTACTTAAAAGGCTCCATCCGCAGCCGTACCTTCCGCGGACATAATTACACCAATTCGGACCGGTATATCGTCAGCCGCATCCTCCGGCTCCAGCGCCGGGAAAAGGTGTGGACCTGCTGGCAGTATTATACGCTGGGCAAGCTCACCCACTATCTGGCGGACGCGTTCACCTACCCCCACAACGAGAACTACCCGGACTCCCTGATGGAGCACCGGCGCTATGAGGACGCGCTGCGGGAATACCTCAGCTCCTATCTGAAGGTATGGGGCCTGCGTCCTGCCGACTGCGCCGGGAGCGAGCTGATCGACCGGCTGCGGGAGCTGCACCGGCAGTATATGGAGGCCCGGGCGGATATGTACCGGGACGTGCGCTACATCATCGAGGCCACCTCGCTTCTGATGAGCGGCGTGCTGCCGGAGGCAGCGGCCGCCGCGGTTTGACCGATCCGGCAGAATTGCATAGGTTCTGCCCATGATATTTGTCGATTTTGCCGCTGTTCTTTTTAGAACGGCCATGGTATGATTTCGATAGTTTAAAGCACGAATGCAAGGAGACTGGATCATGTCCGCTTTCACGTTTGCAGCCGAATACCGCTACTTTAGCTTTACCTATTATTATGGTAAGGCTTATTTCGGTTGGGCTGAAAACGAGGGCGTGCGCGCTTGATCCTGTCAAAGATCACCCGTACATGACGACCCGCAGCCGGACCGGCTGCGGGTCTTTTTTGTACCATTTATTTAAGGAGGAACCGTCATGATCGTCATTCTCAAGCAGAACCCCAACCGCGAGCAGCTGGAAAGCCTTATCAACTGGCTGCAGGAAAAGGGCGTCACCATCCACACCAGCATCGGCGAGGCCCACACCATTCTGGGCCTTGTGGGCGACACCTCCAAGCTGGACATCGACCTGATCGCCGCGCTGGACATCGTGGACGACGTAAAGCGGGTACAGGAGCCTTACAAGAACGCCAACCGCAAGTTCCACCCCGAGGACACCGTGGTCAAGGTGGGCGACACCCAGATTGGCGGCGGCAACCTGACCATCATGGCCGGTCCCTGCTCCGTGGAGAGCGAGGAGCAGGTGGTGGCCATCGCCAAGGCCGTGAAGGCCGGCGGCGCCACCATGCTGCGCGGCGGCGCGTTCAAGCCCCGCACCTCGCCCTACTCCTTCCAGGGCCTTGGCGCGCAGGGACTGGAGTTCCTGAAGGTCGCCCGGCAGGAGACGGGCCTGCCCATCGTCACCGAGCTGATGGACATCTCCCAGATCCCCCTGTTCGAGGATGTGGACGTGATCCAGATCGGCGCGCGGAATATGCAGAACTTCAACCTCCTCAAGGAGGTGGGCAAGCTGGATAAGCCCGTCATGATTAAGCGCGGTATGTCCGCCACCTATGAGGAGTGGCTCATGAGCGCGGAGTACGTCATGGCCAGCGGCAACGAAAAGGTCATCCTCTGCGAGCGCGGCATCCGCACCTTTGAGACCTACACCCGCAACACGCTGGATCTGGCCTGCATCCCCGTGCTGCGCAAGCTGACCCACCTGCCCATCATCATCGACCCCAGCCACGCCACCGGCAAGAGCTGGCTGGTGCCGCCGCTGGCGGTGGGCGCCGTGGCCACCGGGGCGGACGGCCTGCTCATCGAAGTCCACAACGACCCGGCCCACGCCCTGTGCGACGGCGCGCAGTCCCTGAAGCCGGAGGTCTTTGCGGAGCTGGCGGCGAAGCTGCACAAGATGCACGACTTCTGCGCTACGCTGGAGGGCTGAGACGATGAACGTTGGCATCATCGGCCTGGGGCTGATCGGCGGCTCCATGGCAAAGAGCGTCAAGGCCCGCACGTCTCACACCGTCTGGGGCTTTGATACGGACGCGGAGACCATGACCCTCGCCCGCCTGTGCGGCGCCATCGACGGGGCGCTGACGGAGGAAAACCTCCCCCAGTGCGACCTCATTCTGGTGGCCGTCTGCCCCGGCGCGGCGGTGAAGTGGGTCGCGTCCCACGCGGAGCACATCGCCCAGACAGCCATCGTGGTGGATCTTTGCGGCGTGAAGCGGGCGGTAGTGGAGCAGATCGCCCCCATCGCGGCTCAGCGGGGCTTCGCCTACATCGGCGGCCATCCCATGGCGGGACTGGAGCGGGGCGGCTTCGTCAACTCCAGCGACCATCTCTACGACGGCGCGTCCATGATCCTCACGCCGGACAACCGGACGGATATGCAGCTTCTGGAGACGCTCAAGGCGTTCTTCCTGGACGTGGGCTTCGCCAACCTCACCTTCTCCGACCCGGACGAGCACGACCGCATCATTGCCTACACCTCTCAGCTGGCCCACATTGCCTCCAGCGCTTACGTCAAGTCGCCGGAGGCCCAGAAGCGCCGCGGCTTCTCCGCCGGGAGCTTCCGGGACATGACCCGCGTGGCCCGGCTGGACGAGAAGATGTGGACCGAGCTGTTTCTGGACAACGCCGACCACCTGACCGAGGAGCTGGGCATCCTGATCGGCCACCTGAACGAGTATCTGGCCGCTCTGGAGAGCCGCGACGCGGACGCGCTGCGGGCGCTTTTGAAGGAGGGCCGCGAGCTGAAGGCCACCGCCGGCGGAAACTGAGCCGGACTATCTCATCAAACGGAGGTCCCCATGGAATCCAATCAGACCATCACAATCCAGACCCAGCCGTCCTATCTCGTGCACATCGGCTCCGGTCTGCTGGACCGCTGCGGCCAGTTCGCCGCCGAGGCTCTGACTCCCTGCCGCGCCGCCGTGGTCACGGACAGCAATGTGGCGCCGCTGTACCTCTCCCGGGTAGAGGAGAGCCTGCGCGCTGCGGGCTTCTCCGTCTGCGCCCACGTGTTCCCCGCCGGCGAGGCGCGGAAAAACCTCTCCACCCTCTCCGACATTCTGGAATTTCTGGCGCAGGAGCAGCTCACCCGCAGCGACTGCGTCGTGGCGCTGGGCGGCGGCGTGTGCGGCGATATGGCGGGCTTTGCCGCGGGATGCTACCTGCGGGGCGTCGCCTATGTCCAGATCCCCACCACCCTGCTGTCCTCCGTGGACTCCTCCGTGGGCGGCAAGACCGCCGTGGATCTGCGGGCGGGCAAGAATCTGGCAGGGCTGTTTCTCCAGCCCTCCGCCGTGGTGTGCGACACGGACTGCCTGCGCACCCTCCCCCCGCTGGAGCGGGCGGACGGCACGGCGGAGGCGCTCAAGACCGGCGTTCTCTCCGGCGCGGAGCTGTTCTCCCTGTTTGAAGCGGACGACATCACGCCCCATCTGAGCGAGATCGTGGGCCGGTGCATCGCCTTCAAAGGCTCCGTGGTGGAGCAGGACCCGCTGGACAACGGCCTGCGCCGGACGCTGAATCTGGGCCACACCGCCGGACACGCCATCGAAAAGTGCAGCGGCTACGCTCTGCACCACGGCCACGCCGTGGCCGCCGGCCTCGCCATCATCGCCCGGGCGGCGGAGGCGCTGGGCTGGGCGGAGGAGCCGTGCGCCGCCCGCATCTGCGCGGCCCTGCGGCGGCACGGTCTGCCCACCGGCACGGAGTACGCCCCCGCGGCGCTGGCGCAGGCGGCGCTGGCGGACAAAAAACGCCGGGGCGGCAGCATTTCGCTGGTCGTTCCCAGAAGGATCGGCAAGTGCGAGATGGTCACTGTCCCCGTTGGCGAGCTGGAGCGCATCTTCGCCGCCGGATGGGAGGACCGCTGATGGACGTGTGCATCCGGCCCGCGCTGCTGCGCGGGGAGATCACGCCGCCGCCCAGCAAGTCTCAGGCCCACCGCCTGCTGATCGCCGCCGCGCTGGCGGAGGGCGTCAGCACCGTGCGGGGCGCGGCTCTCTCCGACGACATTCAGGCCACCCTGCGCTGTATGGCGGCGCTGGGCGCGGAGTGGGAGCAGACCGCTCCGGGCGCGCTGCGCGTCCGCGGGACCCGGGGGCCGGTCCCCGGCGGGCCGCTCCCGGAGTTCGACTGCGGGGAGTCCGGCTCCACCCTCCGTTTTTTCCTTCCGCTGGCGCTGGCGCTGGCGGGGGGCGGCGCGTTCACAGGCCGGGGACGGCTGATGGACCGGCCCCAGCGACCCTATTTCGAGCTGTTTGATGAAAAGGGCATGGCTTACCGCCAGTCCGCGGGCGTCCTGACAGTGGAGGGGCGGCTGGCCCCCGGCGAATACCGGCTGCGGGGCGACGTGTCCAGCCAGTTCTTCACGGGGCTGCTGCTGGCACTGCCGCTGCTGGACGGGCCGTCCACGCTGGTGAGCACCACCGCGCTGGAATCCGCGGACTACGTGGCCATGACGCTGGAGGTCCTCAAGACCGCCGGCGTCGCCGTCCGGGCGGACGCGGACGGGCGGCGTTTTCAGATCCCCGCCGCGCGTCCCCGCACCTTTGACGCGGTGGTGGAGGCGGACTGGTCGCAGGCCGCGTTCTGGTACGCCGCCGCGCTTCAGGGCGGCGAGGTCCGCGTGTGCGGGCTGAACGAGCGCTCCGCTCAGGGCGACCGGGTCATTGCCGGATACTTCCGGCAGATGCAGTCTCCCGGCGATCTGGAGATCGATGTTTCCGGCTGCCCCGATCTGGTGCCGCCGCTGGCCGTGATGGCGGCGGCGCGGCGGGGGACCGTCCGCCTTGCGAACGCCGCGCGCCTGCGGCTGAAGGAGAGCGACCGGCTCCGGACCACCGCCGCCATGGTCAACGCGCTGGGCGGTCAGGCGGAGGAGGGCGCGGACTTTTTGACCGTCCACGGCGTTCCCCAGCTCTCCGGCGGCACCGTGGACGGCGCCAACGACCACCGCATCGTCATGGCGGCGGCCATCGCCGCCGCCCGCTGCGCCGGGCCGGTCACGATCCTTGGGGCCGAGGCCGTGCGCAAGTCCTATCCCACGTTTTTCGAGGATTATCAGGCTCTGGGAGGTGACGCAGTTGTCCTCTGAATTTGGAAACCGCCTGCGCGTGAGCGTATTCGGCCAGTCCCACGGAAAGGCCATCGGCGTGGTGGCCGACGGCCTGCCCGCAGGAGAGGAGGTGGACATGGAGGCGCTGGCCCAGTTCATGGCCCGCCGCCGTCCGGGACGCAGTCCCCTGTCCACCCCCCGGCAGGAGAGCGACATCCCCACGTTCCTCTCCGGTCTGGAAAACGGCATCACCTGCGGCGCGCCGCTGTGCGCGGTCATTGAGAACCGGGACCAGCACTCCGCTGACTACGCGGCTCTAGCCGACACGCCCCGCCCCGGCCACGCGGACTACACCGCGTGGGTCAAGTGGGGCGGCCGGGCGGATATGCGGGGCGGCGGACACTTCTCCGGCCGCCTGACCGCGCCGCTGTGCATCATCGGCGGGATCGCCAAGCAGATCCTGGCCCGCCGGGGCGTCTATGTGGGCGCGCACCTGATGTCCGTGGGCGAGGAGTCGGACGTGCCGTTTCCCTCCCGCCCGGTGTCCGCCCTGTTCGACGAGGTGGCGGCGAAGCCCTTCCCCGTGCTGGACGACATCTGCGGCGAGCGGATGAAAAACGAGATCCTCACCGCCGCGCAGGAGGGGGACTCCGTAGGCGGCGTGGTGGAGTGTGCGGCCGTCGGCGTGCCCGCCGGACTGGGCGAGCCGATGTTCGGCGGTGTGGAAAACCGCCTTGCGGCGGCGCTGTTCGGCATCCCCGCCATGAAAGGACTGGAATTCGGCGCGGGGTTCCAGTCCGCGGCGCTGCGCGGCAGCGTCAACAACGACCCCTTCTGCATCCGCAACCGGCGGGTGGAGACCACCCGCAACCGCTGCGGCGGTATTCTGGGCGGCATCACCAACGGGATGCCCCTGACGCTGCGGGCCGCCTTCAAGCCCACGCCCTCCATCTCCAAGCCGCAGCAGACCGTCCGGCTGAGCCGGATGGAGGAGACAGAGCTGGTCATCACCGGGCGGCACGACCCCTGCATCGCCCACCGGGCCGTTCCGGTGGTGGAGGCGGTGACCGCCGTGGTGCTGCTGGATATGCTTCTGGAAGAAAATGAAAAGGAGAGCAACCATGGAACTTTCTGAGATTCGTGAAAAGATCGACGCAGTGGACGAGGAGCTGCTCAAGCTCTTCCTGACCCGGATGGCGCTGTCCGAGGACGTGGCCGCCGCCAAGAACGAGCAGGGCCTGCCCATCTGCAACCGCCAGCGGGAGCGTGAGATCCTCGCCAAGGTCACGGCGGAGGCCGGCGATAAGGAGCGCTACGCCTATCACCTGTTCACCACCCTGTTCCACCTCTCCCGCGCGCGGCAGGCGGAGCTGATGAACGCCCCCACCCACGTGGCCGCGCAGGTGCAGGCGTCCCTCGCGGCGGGCAGCGGCGTGTTCCCCCAGACCGGTCTGGTTGCCTGTCAGGGCATGGAGGGCGCCAACTCTCAGGCCGCGTGCGACCGTCTGCTGCCCCGGGGCAACATCGTGTACGTCAAGAGCTTTGAGGCCGTGGCCTCGGCGGTGCAGTCCGGCCTGTGCCAGTTCGGCGTGCTGCCCATCGAAAACAGCTCCAACGGTTCCGTCCGCGTGGTGTACGACCTGCTCCAGCGCCAGCACCTGTCCATCGTGCGCAGCACCCGTCTGTGCATCCGGCACGAGCTGCTGGGCCTGCCCGGGGCAAAGGCGGAGGAGCTGACGGAGATCTACTCCCATCCGCAGGCCATCGGCCAGTGCGCCCGCTTTCTGGACAGTCTGTCCGGCGTGCGCGTGATCCCCTGCGACAACACCGCCACCGCGTCCAAGATGGTGGCCGAGCGGAAGGACCCCCACGTGGCCGCCCTCTCGTCCCACGCCTGCGCCGAGCTGTACGGCCTGAGTGTGCTCAACGAGAACGTGCAGGACAGCGACAACAACTACACCCGCTTCATCTGCGTGTCCAAGGACCCGGCCATCTACGCCGGAGCCAGCCGCATCAGCCTGATTTTCGCCTGCGACAACAAGCCCGGCGCGCTCTACGACATCCTCTCCAAGCCCGCGGCGCTTGGCATCAACATGACCAAGCTGGAGAGCTGCCCCGTCACTGGCCGGAACTTCGAGTTCATCTTCTTCATCGAGCTGGAGGCCGATCTGCGGGACCCGGCGGTCCTGACCATGCTGGAGGAGATGGAGCGCGAGTGCCAGAGCTTCCACTTCCTCGGCAGCTACTCGGAAGTGTGAGCCGATGCCGGAAAAGATCTACGGACTTCTGGGCCGGAAGCTGAGCCACAGCTGGTCCGTCCCCATCCACGCGGCGGTGGGAAATCCGGCGTACCGGCTCATTGAGCTGGAGCCGGAGGACCTGCCCGCCTTTCTGGCGCGGGAGGACATCGGCGGCCTGAACGTAACCATCCCCTACAAGCGGGACGTGATGCCCCTGTGCGACGTGATCGACCCCGCCGCGCGGGACATCGGCAGCGTGAACACGCTGGTGCGCCGGGACGGGAAGCTGTACGCGTGGAACACGGACATCTCCGGCTTTTTGTTCATGGCCCGCCGGGCGGGCGTGGAGCTGAAGGACCGCAAGGTCCTCATCCTCGGCAGCGGCGGCACCTCCCTCACGGCGCAGGCCGCAGCCCGGACCTGCGGTGCGGCGGAGATCGTGGTGGTCTCCCGCGGCGGCGCAGACAACTATGACAATCTGGACCGCCACAGCGACGCCCAGATCGTGGTGAACACCACCCCGGTGGGGATGTACCCCAACGTAGGCGCGGCGGCGGTGGATCTGTCCCGGTTCCCCGCCTGCCGGGGCGTTCTGGACGTAGTATACAACCCCCGGCGGACGGCCCTGCTCTTACAGGCGGAGTCGCTGGGCATCCCCTGCTCGGACGGTCTGCCCATGCTGGTGAATCAGGCCATCGCCGCAGAGGAGCACTTCTTTCAGCGCTCCATCGATCCGGCGGAGAACGAGCGGGTGCTGGGTCTTCTGCGCCGGGAGATGGAAAACATCGTCCTGATCGGCATGCCCGGCTGCGGAAAGACCACTGTGGGCGCGGAGCTTGCCGCGCTGACGGGCCGGGAGGCGGTGGATCTGGACGCGGAGATCGTCAAGACCGCCGGAAAGTCCATCCCGGAGATCTTCGCTCAGGACGGCGAGGCCGCTTTCCGGGCACTGGAGCGGGAGACCGCCCAGCGCTTCGGCAAGGAGAGCAGAAAGATTATCGTCTGCGGCGGCGGCATTGTGAAGGACCCCCGCAACTACGGGCCGCTGCATCAGAACGGCCGCATCTATCAGCTGGACCGGGCGCTGGACAAGCTGCCCACCGACGGCCGCCCCCTCTCGCAGAACGCGGACCTCGCCGCCATGGCGGCGGAGCGGGGACCGCTGTACGCCCGGTTCCGGGACGCGCTGATCGACAATAACGCCGCTCCGGCGGACGCCGCCGGGGCCATCTGGAGGGATTTTTGTGCGGATCTTGATCCTGAACGGACCTAATCTGAATATGCTGGGCATCCGGGAGCCGGAGATCTATGGCCACACGACCTACGCCGACCTGTGCGCCATGATCCAAACGGAGGCGGACCGGCTGGGCGTGGAGGCCGAGTTCTTCCAGTCCAATCACGAGGGCGCGCTGGTGGACGCCATCCAGCAGGGCTACGGCCGGGTGGACGGCATCGTCATCAACCCCGGCGCGTACACCCACACCAGCGTGGCGCTGCTGGACGCGGTGAAGGCCGTGGGCATCCCCACGGTTGAGGTCCACATCTCCGACCCGGACACGCGGGAGCCCTTCCGCAAGACCTCCTACATCCGCGCCGCCTGCGTCCGGACCATCAAGGGCCGCGGGCTGGAGGGCTATCTGGAGGCCCTGCGCTTCCTCTGTGAAAAATGACCTGTGAGCGCTCCCGGAAAAATTTCCGGGAGCGCTCGGCTTATCAGGCCCCCTTTCAACGAGCTGCCGTGATTTTCCGCCCCCGTTCCTCCGCCGCGGCAAGTTCCCCTTCCGCAGCGCCGGTCCCGCGGGTCTGTCGGCCGTCCGTGCGTCCGGCGCGGCGGAATGGTTCCAAATTTTTCTTGACAATCCGGGAAAAATCAGGTAATCTAAACGGCAGTTAGGCGCCTCTAACCACAGGGGCGTTTTCTTTTGTCCGGCAGTTAGTTTATGCTAACCCGAGATCTGCACGCAGGAGGACTACCATGCTGAAACAACGCGCACTCAGTCTCCTGATGGCAGTAATGCTGCTTTTCTCCCTTGCGCCGACCGCGGCGCTGGCGGCGGAGAGCGGCAGCATCGCCATTCAGGAGCAGGCGGTCGCCGTGTCGGCCGCTTCCGTCACCGTCAACATAACGGAATACGAGGAACTCAGCGGCGCAAAGCTGAAGCTCACCGCCGGTCCCGCCGGCACCCAGAGCGACTACGATATGAAGGGCCGCACGACGCTCAAGGTCCTGACCTTTACAGGCCCCGGCACGTATGAATTTCAATTTGACCCCGGCCATCTCACCGCAGGCGAAAACGTGCAGGCGTTCCTGTTTTACTACGACGCCGATCAGGACAAGGCCACCTATCGGTACAGCGATCCGGTGGACATTGTGGACGGTGAGCCGGTCCCCTCTGCGGCCATCGTCACCGACCCGGTGACTGACCGCACCACGGAGCTGACCGTCAAGCTGAGCTGCCTGCCGGAGCGCGGCATCTTCCGCGTCATCCAGCTGGAGGGCGGCGAGACGTTCCGCTCCGACAAGCTCAACAGCTATCCATGCCTTGCGTTCTCCCTTCTCTCCAACCTGAAAAACGGGGAGAACACGCTGGCCCTCTCCTCCGCTCCCGCCGCCGGAAGCCGCCTGCTGGCCGTTATCCGGGACTCCACCGGAGAGGATGCGGCGGACTATCTCTCCGCGCCGGTCACAGTAACCGCAGAGCAGGAGCCGTCCATCGTCTCCATTACGGGCGGCGCGGACAGCGCATCGCGGCAGGTCACCGTCCATCTGACCCGCATTCCCTCCCGCGGCACCCTCAAGATCATCGAGCTGGACCCGGGCGAGGCCGTCCCTGCCGGTGTGTTCGACGCGGGCTATGACGCGCTTTACACCGGCTATTTCTTCTCCGCCGGATTGAAGGCCGGGGACAACGTGCTCACGCTGACCCGGTCCCCCTCCGCCGGAAAGGTGCTCTACGCCGCGGTGCGGGACGCCTCGGGCGAAGCGGCGGTGGATTTCGTGTCCGACGGTGCTGCGGTGGCCGCGGCCAGCGTGCCGTTCCATGTGTTCATCAAGGGCGAGCTGACGGACCGGAGCACTGCCGCCGCCTTTGTGACCAAAATGAAATCCTCCTCCCAGACGCCCAGCACGCTGGAGAGCGCCCTCCTCTGCCGCTCCGGCGCGGACGGCGCGGCGGACGTCTCCGCCCCGCTGGCGCGGGCGGAAGCCGCCAAGGCGGGCGGCGAGCTGGCCTTCACCGGCCTTTCCGGCCTGACCGCCGGGGAAACGCTGAAGCTGGCGGTGACCTATGACGGCGGCAGGACCGCCGAGTGGACATACACCGTCTGCGACGCGGACGAGACGGACAGCTTCCGCATCGTGGAGCAGTCCTTTACCACCGCCTCCACCACCGTCACCATGGAGGTCTCCGGCTACAACTGGTACAACAACCGGGCGGACTGGAGCCGCATCTGCATCTCCGCCGGCAGCGCCATGCAGACCCAGCCCGGAGACGACGAGGGACGGGAGGATCTGAGCAGTCAGGTCTATACCGGCAAAGGGACATACACCTTTACCATTCCCCAGGACCGGATGAGCGCGCTGAAGGCGGGCGATTCCATCATGGCCGCCCTGCGCTTTTACGACGGAGACGGCGTCGAGGGCATTGACGACCGGGAGTATTACGCCGCGGTGGACACCGTTCTGATCTCCGCCGCCGCCAAAACGCCGCTGGAGCGGCTGGCCAACTGCTCCGCCGCCATTCTCAGGGACGGAAAGCCCTGGTCCGGCTCATTCCGGCAGGAACAGACCACGCTGGACTACTCTGTGACGCTGGACGACGAGATCCCCAGCGGCACGCTTGGCTTTTACGCCTATCCCGGCAACACCAGCTTTGACCCGGACGGCAACCACAAGCTCTCTCTGGGCAGCCGGAAGATCACCCGGAGCGGCTCCGGGTCCATCTCTCTGGACCTGTCGGCTGTCCCGGTGGGCTACCGGGTGGTGGCCAGCCTGTACGTCTGCATCGACGGCGAGGACTGGTACCGCACCGTCACCTCCGACCAGCGGCCTGAGGTGGTGGATGAAAACGGGCAGGGCTTTCAGAATTATGAGTACCCCGACGCGGCGATCGACGAAACGGAGCTTCAGGCCGGGGCCGTCAGCCTGCACGTCTCCCTTACCGGCGACGAGCGGCTGTTTCAGGCGGCCAGAGAGGGAAAGACCACCATCTCCATCTCCGTCGCCCAGTATCCCGACGGGCAGAGCTTTGACTTTGAAGGAGCCGATCAGATCTCTCTGGCCCGCAGTATTCTGGCCACGCAGGCGTTCAGCGGCCGGGAGATCGCGCTGGAGCACCCGCTGAAGGCGGGCTACCGCGTCCGTGCCGTGGCCTACTGGACGCAGAACGCGGACATCTTCCTCGCTCCCGGCAACGATTATGAGGAGAAGTTCCACAAGCAGGACGACTCCGTGCTGATCTCCGGCGCGCCGGAGGCCCTCTCCGTGACCGCCGAAGGGACCGTCTCCGCCGGAGATGCCTCCCTCGTCTTTACCGTCGGCGGGACCGTCCCCAGCGGCTCCCTGCTGCTGGTCAAGAGCTACGACGCCGCCGACACGAATCTCTCCAGTGCCGGGGGTGAGCTGGTCGGCATCGTCCAGCAGGTGACGGGCGGTGCCGTCACCGTCCCGGTCAGCGGCGCGCTGACCGCCGGAAGGCAGGTGGCGGCGTTCCTGCTCAGCGGCGGCGAGGTGCGGGCCCGGTCCCAGCCCGTGACGGTGAGCGCGGCCCGCCCCGCGGCTCCGTTCACCGCAGCGGTCTCCGGCACGCTGACGCCGGATTCCACCCAGCTCTCCTTCACCCTTTCCGCCGCCGATCCCTCCAGCGAGATCAACGCGGTCTACCTCTGCCGCGTCGTCAACGGAAACGCGGAGTACGACGCGCCGGTGGCGACTCTGCGGAACGTCCGGCCCGGCGCCCTCGCGTTCGCCATCCCCGCCGGGAGCCTGACGGCCGGTGAAACGCTGCGCATCGTGGTCCAGTATTGGAAAAATGACGACCTCGCGTGGTTCAGCGCGGCGGATGTGCCCGTCGCGGCGGAGCATGAGCAGGACGTGATCGCCATTCAGGAAACCTCGTTCACAGAGGATTCCGTCACCGTCACCGTCCGGGTAAGCGGGTATGAGTCCTTCCGGAACTGCTCGATCTTCCTGACCACCGGCGCGCCCTTTACCGACGGCGACGGCGACAGCCGCACCCGGCTCGGCAGCCAGAAGTACACCGCCGCCGGAACGTATACGTTCACCCTCAGCGCCGGACAGCTCAAAGGCGGCAATACCGTTCAGGCGCACCTCTACCGGTACGACGGGGATCTTGACCGGACCTACTACCAGTACAGCGGCGCCGTTCCCATCGAAAAGGGACCCACGGAGCCGGAGGTATCCATCGTGACCCGCGCCGTCACCACGGATACGGCGGCGGTCTATGTCTCCGCCAGCTTTGACGGCAGCGCTCTGCTGACGCTGTACGCCTACACCGGCGGCCGCTTTGACCCCTCCTCCATGACGGAGGCGGAGTACAACGGCTACGCCGCCATCAGTTATCTCCCCTCCGCGCCGGACGGCTCGTTCAAGGTGGAGCTGAACGGCGTCCGCCCCGCCGCCGGGAGCCGCCTGACCGCGGTGCTGTGGAGGGGCGGCCTGGGGAAAACGGTGCTGGCCCAGTCCGCGCCGGTGGAGGTGACGGCCGCGCCGGAAAAGGAGCCGCCCACCGCCTACATCCTCACCCAGCGGCTCACCGCCGGAATGACGTATCTGACGGCCTCCCTGCGCTTCGACTCCAGCATCAGCTCCGCGGACTACAAGCTCTATCAGTTCCGCGGCGATACGCTGGACACGGAAACGGCGGAGCTGCTCAATTACGGCAGTCTCTACCGCAGCGCCCTCAACCAGTCCATCCGGCTGGGCATCGGCACGCTCAAGCCCGGCAGCAGTCTTCAGCTCGTGCTGACCGCCGGAGGCGAGGAGGTCCGCTCCAACATCATCACCGTCCTGCCCTCCCCCGACTGGGGAACGCCCTACGCCGCGTTCGCCGTCAGCGCCGTGAAAAGCGACTCCGATTCCGTGGCCCTGACCGTGGACTACTCCGACCAGTACCTCACCATGGGCGATGAGTTTTACTGCGACGTGACGGTATACGCCTGCTCCGGTGCGTACACGGATGAAGAGATCGAGGACGGCGAGCTTTGGGAGAACTACACGCTCTGCCGCGCGGTGGCCAAGGCAAACTCCCGTCAGGGCGCGCAGACCTGCGGCGGTCTGACCCTCTCGTTCTTCGAGCACGCCCAGCTCAAAGCGGGCGAAAAGCTCTTTATCAAGCTGCGTCTGCCCCATGTGGAGTGGGAGGGCGAGGAGGTGGACTATGTCTCCGCCTCCATCCCGGTCCTCGCCGCCGAGGCGGAGATCCCGGACTATCAGGTGGTCCTGTACAACCTGAGCGCGGATACCTCCCGCGGCGGGCGGCTGCGGGCCATTCTGGAACGGCTCGCCATCCCCGTGCAGGAGATGACCTATGCCCGGCTGAATGAATCCGTCGGCTATCTGGCGGGTCTGGAGGGCTATGAAGCCGCCGGTGCGCCCTATGACGGCGAGGACCGCGCCGCCGAGTTCATGCTGATCTGCAATCTGCCGGAGGCGCTGCTGGACCGGTTCCTGGACGCCATGCAGGAAAACGGCCTGCGGATCGACCACAAAGCGGTAGTCACCGCCTACAACCGGGATATGCGCTTCTGCGAGCTGATGGACGAGATCGCCGGGGAGCACAGCGTGTTCCAGATGCTCCTGACGCTCAGCGGCATGACCTCCGTGAGCAAAGCGCTGACGGAGGCGGAGTACGGCTCCTCTCCCAGCTGGGCGTCCTTCCAGACGGCGCTGGCCGCGGCGGAGGGGCTGATCCGCAGCGAGGAGCCGTCCTATGAGGCGCTCTCCGCCGCCTATGAGACGCTGAAGACGGAATATCTGGCCGTGACGGGTCTGACGGAGCTGTCCGGCGCCGCCGTCATCACGCTCACGCCCGAGGAGGGCGGCGCTTTCACCCTGACCGTTTCCGTGCAGGACGGGCCGGAGGGCGCGGAGTACGAATACCTCTGGAGCAGCGGAGAAACGGCCCGCACCGTCACCGGAATTCCCGCGGAGCGGCTCATCGGAACCACCGTCACCGTGACGGGTCCGCGCTTCCACGGCGCACTCACCGCCCAGCTTCAGGTCCCCGCGCTGCCCGCGCCCGCCGTCACCGCCGGTCCCGGCACGGTCACCGTCCGGTTCCGGGAAGCCGCCGCGGGTAAAAACACTCCCGCCGCCGCGCAGTATATCGCGGAGCTGCTTCTCAACGGCGCGCCGGTGTCGTCCAAAACCGTAACGGCGGCCCAGAGCGTCACCTTCACCGGTCTGGCCGAAAAGACCGCCTACACCGTCCGGATGTACGCCGTCAGCCCCGTGGGCCGCAGCGACATCCTGACGCAGACCGTCACCACCACCGCCGCCAGCCACTCCGGCGGCGGGTCCGGCGGGTCTTCCGGCGGCGGTTCTTCCTCCGGCGGCGGCAGCTCTGCCGGCAGTCCCTCCTCCGGCGCATCCGTCAGGACCAACCCGGACGGAAGCCGGACCTCCACAGTCACCAACGCCGCCACCGGCGCTGCGACCGAAACGACGAGCCGTCCCGACGGCTCCACCTCTGTGGTGGAGACCCAAAAGAACGGCACCGTCACCACCACCGTCACCGCCGCCAGCGGCGTGAAAACACGGACGGTGGAAAAACCGGGCGCGGAGACCTCCGTCTCCGTTACGGTCCCCGGCGGCGCGGACGCCGGGACGGTGATCCTCCCGGTGCAGCCCTCCGCCGGACTGGTGGCGGTGGATGCCGCCACCGGCAAGATCCTCAAGCTCTCCGTCCCCACGGCGGAGGGACTGGCCGTCCGGCTGGACGGCTCCGCCGAGCTGATCCTGCGCGACGGCGGAAAGGTCTTTGACGACACGCGGGACCACTGGACCCGGGACGCCGTCTCCTTCGCCGCCGCCCGCGGACTGCTCACTGGAAAGGCGGAGGACCGCTTCGCCCCCAACGACGCCACCACCCGCGCCCAGATCATGACCGTGATGGCCCGTCTGAATGACGCGGATACCTCGGACCGTCCCCTTGAAAAGGGCGTTGCGTGGGCGAAGGCGCAGGGCATTTCCGACGGGTCCAATGCCAACGCAGCCGTCTCCCGCCAGCAGCTCGTCACGATGCTCTGGCGCGCGGCGGGCAGTCAGGCGGCGGAAGACGCCGACCTGACCGGCTTCTCCGACGCAGGCGCGGTCAGCTCCTACGCCGAGCAGGCGATGCGCTGGGCTGTGGCCGTCGGGCTGATCGGCGGGACAAGCAGCGGAGCGCTGGACCCCGCCGGGACCGCGACCCGCGGACAGTTCGCTGTGATCCTTCAGCGGTACATCAGCCTGATGTGCCGGTAAGCACGCAGGCTCCTCCTCCCGGTATCGCGCGCGGAGCGGCGTCCCAAAAGGACGCTGCTCCGCGCTTTTCCTTCGCTTCCGCGGACTGTCATCTTGGGGCCGCCGCTCGTTTTCGGGCAGGCGGATAGACGCGCGGCGCTCTCGGCTGTATGTTCAGGCCGCCAGCGGCAAAATGCACCGCCTTTGAGCCGCCAGCGGCAGAACGCGCAGGCCGTCCGTTCCCGAACAGGCCCCGATCAAACGCGCGGCGCCCAGCGGTTCCATTCTCGGAAACGCAATGACAAAACGCATGGCGCTCAAAGCCCTTTGCAGAACCGGCACTGCCAGCAGGCTGCCTTTCATTGGTCCGGCGCTGCGTGTTGTGCTGCCGCCCCTGTTCCGTTTGCTTCTCCTCCGACCGGCTCAACTGCCGGGGCGTTTTTTCTCGGCGCGCAGTTCACTCCGCCCTCCGGCGGCCGGTCTGCGGCGTGGCGGGAGCCATGCGGGCCGCGTCTCTTCTCCGCCGTCCGCCCCGTGCGGCGCGGCTCACGTTTCGCGCCGTCCGTTTCCTTACTGACCATCGCGCCGGAAACGGAAGGATATATACCGGGCCGCCCCGCTGTTGGCGGAAAGGGCGCAAAAAAGGACTGCCGCTTACGCGGCAGTCCTTTTTGTACGGCGGAGACTGGCAAAACTCCGCTGTAGGAAGTCCAATGCAGTCTGCTTACTTCGCAGCAGCCTTGTTCTTCTGCTTGCTGATGGTGGAGATACCCTCGATGGCCAGCACGATGGCCAGAATGACCAGCAGCACGCCCAGGATCGCCTGAACATAGGGACCCCAGTCGGCACCGCCGGCGGTAATCAGGCCGATCTGCGTCTTGGTGTTGATGATGAGGGAGAAGATGGTGACAACCAGCATGAACGCCATGGGCAGCAGGAACATCTTGTTGTTCTTGCCGATGTTGCCCAGCCAGGTAGCCACGGCCAGCAGAGCCAGAGCGGCCAGCAGCTGGTTGGCGGAGCCGAACAGCGCCCAGATCTTGGCGTAGCCGTTCAGGCCGAGGAACACGCCCAGCACCACGGTGATGATGGTGGCGACATAGGGGTTGGCCATGATCTTCTTGAAGCCGGTGACGTTCTCGGGAGTCTCGCCCTTGGTGCTGTCGATCCAGAACTCCTGGAACATGAAGCGGCCCATACGGGTGGCGGTGTCCAGAGAGGTCAGGCAGAAGGTGGAATAGGTCAGCACCAGCAGGGTGTACAGGATGTGATACAGGGAGCCGCGGGAGGGATCGATCATGCCCGCGATACCGCCGCCGAAGATAGCGGTCGCGCCCTTCAGGGCCAGATCCGGGTTATCCGCGTTCCACTTGTAGGCATACGCAACGGCGATCAGGGTCATAATGGCCAGAACGCACTCGATCAGCATGCCGCCGTAAGCGATGGGCTTCGCGTCGGTCTCCTTATCCAGCTGCTTGGAGGTGGTGCCGGAGGCGACCAGAGAGTGGAAGCCGGAGATAGCGCCGCAGGCGATGGTGGTGAACAGCACGGGGAACACCGGAGTGGTGTTGCCCTCGGCGTTGAACACGGGCAGGCTGTCCATGGAGGGATGGCCCATCACAATGGCCACGGCCGCCAGGATCAGCATGGCGTACAGCAGGAAGGAGGACAGATAGTCACGGGGCTGGAGCAGGATCCAGACGGGGGTGACGGAGGCGACCAGAATGTACACGCCCACGATCCACATCCACGCGGTGGTGGACAGGTAGATGGGGTGGAAGTTCAGGCCGATGAAGATGATGGCCACGATGGCGACCACGCCGACGATGGAAGCAACGCTGATGGGAGCGTTGCGGCGGTAGACGCAGTAACCGAAGATGATGGCGATCAGGATGAACAGCAGGGACACCATGGCCACCTGCGCGTTGGCCTTAGAGGCCTCCATGTCCAGAACGCCGTCCACATAGGTGGCGCCGAAGGTGCTGGCCACGATGGACGCGAAAGCGGCCACGACCAGAATCAGGGTCAGATAAGAGAAAATGATGAACAGGCGCTTGGCGCGCAGGGACATGTTGGCGGAGATGATCTCGCCGATGGACTTGCCGCCGTGGCGGACAGAGGCGAACAGTGCGCCGAAGTCATGCACGCCGCCGAAGAAAATACCGCCGATCAGGATCCACAGCGTGCAGGCCAGCCAGCCGAAGCCAAGGCCCGCGGCGCTGATGGGGCCGGTGATGGGGCCCGCGCCGGCGATGGAGGAGAAGTGGTGGCCCATCAGGATGGGAGCCTTTGCGGGGACATAGTCCACGCCGTCCTCCATGGTATGTGCGGGGGTCTCCTCTTTGCTCTCACCGACACCCCACTGCTTGCACAGCCAGCGGCCATAGAAGATATAGCCGCCCAGCAGTACAGCGATGCCGATGATCAGAAGTACTAGACCGTTCATTGTGTATATACTCTCCCTTCTTACTTCCCCTTCAAGGCGAAATTTGCCTCAAGGAGCTTGCGTGCCTCTTTCCCGGCTGGATTGGAAAAGAAGCCGTGCGTTGAGGTTTCCATTGCCGCTATGTGATACTCCATCCAGCCGTGGAGTGCCAGCCGATAGTTTTTGCGGAAGCGGGTCTTTTTGATGAGTGCCTTGGCGTCCGGGTCGATCTCGTCCGCCAAAACCACCAGCGTCACCATCGAGGACATATGGATCTTGCTGGGGACGATGTTGCGCAGTCCCGCTTCCCGGGACAGGTCGATCTGCCGCTGCAACGCCGCCGCAGTCAGATGCTCTGTCATGTAAAAGTACACGTACTCGTGGTTTTCCACCACGTTGAGGACGTGTCTTCTGCTGATGAGGTAATTTTCATCCCGCAGATAGTAAAACGCGGTGGCCGGAAAGCTGCCGCCCTCCACCTGCACGTCCCGTTCGATGTCGTAATGATGGCTGTATGCCTTGAGCAGCCGCTCCAGCCGCTCCTCCAGCGTCATATCCATAAAATTTCCCGTCAGTTCCGTTCAAGTTTCGTTAATATAAGGGGTGCTCTCATTATACACAACCGTTCATAATTTGTTAAGGGGTCTAAACTAAATTTGTGTACATTTTGTGAATAAGGCCGGTAAATTTGTACGAAGCGGCAAGGGGTCAGGAAGGAACTTCCGATTTCGTGGGGCAGTTCTGACAAATTGCGGCTCTGGCTTTTGTTGATTTTCACGGTTTGATTCAGCGCTTGGCCCAAATCCGTCCCGCGCCCGGTTGCGTCCGCCGGGCAGAAAATCGTTTGCGCAGCCCTCAGCTTTTCAAAAAAGTACGCGGCCGCCCGGCCGGACAGCCCGCCGCCGCGCGGAAACGGGCGCAAAAAGCCCGGCCTGGAGGACGCGTCCTCCGGGCCGGCCTCACCGCTCCGCGCCCTCAGTCCCGGAGCGTCTGGATCAGGTGCTTCATATGGATGCTCATGGCGTACCGCGCGCCCGCGGCGTCCCGCCGCAGGAGGAAATCCAGGATCAGCCGGTTGTCCGCCACGGCCATCTCCTGCATATTCCGGCGGTTCTCCGAGATCTGGAGGATTTCGCTGACCGCGTCGTTGATGATGGGGTACAGGCGGCGCATATATTCGTTGTGGGATGCCCGAATGATGCTCAGATGAAAGTCCTGATCCGCCGCGGGCCAGTCGCCCCCCGTCTCGGCCACCCGCTCCATCCGCTCCGCCTTGCGGCGGATCTGCTCCAACTCCTCGTCGCTGGCCCGCTGGCAGGCCAGCGCCACCGTGGCCGGCTCAAAGATCAGGCGCATCTCAAAAAGATCCTTGGCCCGGGTCCGGGACTTCAGGTCCGTCAGCGCGGACATATCCACCGGGAACCGGGGCAGCTCCTGCGCCACAAAGGTCCCCTTCCCCCGCCGGATCTCCAGCACGCCCTGCGCCACCAGAAACGAGATGGCCTCCCGCAGCGTCGTGCGGCTGACGCCCAGCTGCTCGCTCAGCTCGTTTTCATTGGGCAGCTTGCAGCCCGGCTCATAGCAGTGCTCCTCCACGATCATTTCCAGAAGCTGCTCCGCCGCCTGCTGGGACAGCTTCGTTTTCTTTGTCTCCGCCATTGCGTTCCTCCTCCGGCACTCCGGGCGCCTTTTTCATTTTTCCGCCGGATCGCATACACATTAGGTTATAGCAGAAAAATCTCCGGCAAAAAGCACAGAATCCGCTCTTGACATATGATGTCGAACGGGTTATACTGACATCATACAACGCATAGGAAAATAATACAACCCCTTTTTTGAAGAAAGCGAGGAGACCGTTTTGATCTTAACCGCCGATCAGGTGTGCGCCAGCCGCGTCGTCCTCGTGTGCGGGCATTACGGCACAGGAAAAACCGAATTTTCCGTCAACTATGCGCTGGCTCTGGCCAACGGCGGACAGCGCACGATGCTGGCGGATGTGGACATCGTGAACCCCTACTTCCGCTCGCGGGAGCGGCGTAAGGAACTGGAGGCCGCGGGCGTGCGGGTGATCTCCTCGTCTCAGGCCTGCTCCGACGCGGACGTGCCAGCCATTCCGGCGGAGCTGCTGACCATTCTGGAGGACCGGTCCATCCGCGGGGTGATCGACGCGGGCGGCGATCCGGTGGGCGCGCGGGTGCTGGCCCGGTTCCAGCCCCAGATCGTGCAGGAGGACTACAAGCTCCTCTTCGTGCTCAACGCCAACCGGCCCGAGGTGCGTACGCCGGAGGCGGCGCAGGCGTATCTCAGAAGCATCGAAGCCGTCACCGGGCTGACCTGCGGCGGCCTTGTGAACAACACCCATCTGTGCGGCGAGACCACGCCCCATGAGATCCTCAAGGGCGCGGAGCTGGCCGAGGCGGTCTCGAAGGAGACCGGCATTCCTGTCGTATGCCACTTGGCGGAGCGGCGCTTCACCAGCGAGGAGAGCCTTGCGGGGCTGAAGCTGTTCCCCATTGACATTTATATGAAAAAGCCTTGGGAACTGTAAGGGAAAGTCAGGATCTCTGATTGATTGAAGGGAGGCAAATGACCATCATGACAGCAAAGGTAACATTTGACCAGGACCGGTGCAAGGGATGCGAGCTGTGCGTCTCCGTCTGCCCCAAGCACATCGTGGCCATCGACAAGGCGGTCACGAACCGCAAGGGCTATCATCCCGCCGGGGTGACCGACATCGCGTCGTGCATCGCCTGCGCGAGCTGCGCAAAGATCTGCCCGGATTCCATCATCACCGTCGAGAAATTCTAAAAGAGGAGGCTGCGTTTTCGTGGAAAAAGAACTGTGGAAAGGCAACGAAGCCATCGCCGAGGCCGCGATCCGCGCCGGGTGCGACTGCTTCTTCGGTTATCCCATCACCCCGCAGAGCGAGGTGCCCGAGTATCTGTCCCTGCACCTGCCGCAGCACGGCAAGGTCTTTGTGCAGGCTGAATCCGAGGTCGCCGCCATCAACATGGTGTACGGCGCCGCCGGCGCCGGTATGCGCGCCATGACCTCCTCCTCCTCTCCCGGCGTGTCCCTGAAACAGGAGGGCATCACCTACATCGCCGGCGCGGAGCTGCCCGCCGTCATCGTCAACTGCATGCGCGGCGGCCCGGGCCTCGGCACCATCCAGCCCGCTCAGGGCGATTATTTTCAGGCCACCCGCGGCGGCGGCAACGGCGACTACCGCACGGTGGTGCTGGCCCCGTCCAACGTGCAGGAGGCCGTGGACTTCGTGCAGGAGGCGTTCGACATCGCCGACCAGTACCGCAACCCCGTCGTGGTCCTTGCGGACGGCCTGATCGGCCAGATGATGGAGCCCATCGAGTGGCACGACGTTCCCAAGCGCGACCTGCCCTCCAAGGACACCTGGGCCGCCACCGGCCTGCACGGCCGCAAGGAGCATCACGTCATCAACTCTCTGTACATGGACCCCAACGAGTGCGACAATTTCAACGCGCACCTCGCTGAAAAGTACCGCACCATCGCCAAGAACGAGGTCCGCTGGGACACCGAGCAGACCGAGGACTGCGAGCTGCTCATCACGGCTTACGGCACCCCCGCCCGTATCGTTCTGACCGCGCTGGAGCAGCTGCGCGCCGCGGGCGTGAAGGCCGGCCTGTTCCGTCCCATCACCCTGTGGCCCTTCCCGGAGAAGGCGCTGCACGATCTGGCGGGCGAGAGCCACGTCAAGGCGATCCTGGATGTGGAAATGAGCATCGACGGTCAGATGATCGACGACGTGCGTCTGGCGGTGGAAGGCCAGAAGCCCATCAGCTATCTGGGCCACGCCGGCGGCGTGATCCCCACGGTGGAGGAAATGGTCGAAGCGGGCAAGAAAGCCCTGAAGGAGGCGAAGTAACATGGCAGTGGTCTATCAGAAATCCGCCGGCCTGACGGATAAGGAACTGCACTATTGTCCCGGCTGCAACCACGGCATCATTCACAAGCTGGTGGCGGAGTCTCTGGAGGAGCTGGGTCTTCTGGACAGCACCATCGGCGTGTGCCCCGTCGGCTGCTCCGTGTTTGCGTACAACTACTTTACCTGCGATATGCTGGAGGCGGCTCACGGCCGCGCGCCCGCCGTGGCGACCGGCATCAAGCGCACCCATCCCACCCAGCCGGTGTTCACCTATCAGGGCGACGGCGACCTTGCCTCCATCGGCGCGGCGGAGATCGTCCACGCGGCGATGCGCGGTGAGAAGTTCACCACCATCTTCGTCAACAACGCCATTTACGGCATGACCGGCGGCCAGATGGCCCCCACCACTCTGATCGGCCAGAAGGCCACCACCTGCCAGCTCGGCCGGACGGTGGAGCAGGCCGGTATGCCCATCCGCATGGCGGAGATGCTCTCCACGCTGGACGGGCTGGTGTATGCCGAGCGCGTGTGCGTGACGGACATCGCCAATCTGAACAAGGCGAAGAAGGCCATCAAGAAGGCGTTCCAGATCCAGATGGAGGGCAAGGGCTTCACGTTCATTGAGGTCCTGTCCACCTGTCCCACCAACTGGGGCATGACCCCTCTGAAGGCCATCGACTGGCTCAAGGAGAACATGGTCCCCTATTATCCTCTGGGCGTCATCAAGGATACCAGCGCGGAGGTGAAGTGAGATGAAAAAAGAGATCATTATTTCCGGCTTCGGCGGTCAGGGCGGTCTGGCCATCGGCAAGAATCTGGCGGAGGCCGGCATGGCCGAGGGCCTGAACGTCACTTGGGCCCCGTCCTACGGCCCCGAGATGCGCGGCGGCACGGCGAACTGCTCCGTGGTCCTGTCCGACAAGCCTGTCGGCTCCCCCGTCTTCACCCATCCCACCGAGCTGATCGCCATGAACGAGCCTTCTCTGGAGAAGTTTGAGGCCAACGTGCAGTCCGGCGGCATGGTGCTGGTCAACAGCTCCGTCGTCACCGACAAGGTCCAGCGCTCTGATCTGAAGGCGTATTACATCCCCTGCGGCAAGATCGCCGATGAGGTGGGCAACCCCAAGGTCGGCAACATGGTCATGCTGGGCGCCTATGTGGCGGCCACCAAGATTCTCAAGACCGAGACCATTGAGACCATGATCCAGGAGATGTTCACCGGCGCCAAGGCCAAGCTGGTCCCCCTCAATATCGAGGCGTTCCACCGCGGCATGGCCTGCATCGAGTGAGCCGTTTTCTCTGACGCAGTATACGGCCCGGCCGCCGGGACCTTTCTCCGGCGGCCGGGCCGTTCCCGATTTTCCCACACCGGCCCGCATTTTCGTATAAAATTACGATTGACTTTACCGCCTTGCAGCGGTATAAATAAGGTTAATCCACCAATTAAATAGCTTACAACGCGATGAACGGGAATTGCCGTTGAGACCGCCGCTTCAGAGAGCTGCCGCTCGGTGCAAGGCAGCGGACGCGGCTCTGCGGTCTGGCCCGGGAGCGGTCCGCCCAACGGAGCTGTGCTCCCAGTAGGCGGCAACGGGCACCTCCCGATACAGAGGTCTGCGCGAAAGCGCGTCAGAGCGGCCGCAGCGCGGCAAAGAGAGTGGTACCACGGAAGTTTGGCTTTCGCCTCCCTGTTTTTCAGGACGGCGGAAGCCTTTTGTTTTTCAAGACTTCAAAATTCAGATAAAGGAGCGTTTCAAGATGCTGAACATCAAGATCACCAAGACCACCTCCCCCAAGGCGAAGCCCACGGACGAATCCAAGCTGGGTTTTGGCAAGATTTTCACCGACCATATGTTCCTCATGGACTACACTGCCGGCGAGGGCTGGCACGACGCCCGCATCGTCCCCTACGGCCCGTGGGAGATGGACCCCGCCACCACGGTTTTCCACTACGCGCAGGAGATCTTTGAGGGCATGAAGGCCTACCGCACCGCCGACGGCAAGATCCAGCTCTTCCGTCCCGACTGCAACGCCAACCGCTTCAACGACTCCGCCGACCGTCTGGGCATGCCCGCCATCCCGCCCGAGGACTTCGTGCAGGCCGTCAAGGCGCTGGTCGAGGTCGAGAAGGACTGGGTCCCCCACTCTGACGGCGCTTCCCTGTACATCCGCCCCTTCGCCATCGCCACGGACGTGGGCCTGGGCGTTCACGCCGCCAAGCACTACCGCTTCGCCATCATCTGCGCTCCCTCCGGCGCTTACTACGCTGCGGGCCTTGCTCCCATCCGCATCTACGTCGAGGACGACTACATCCGCGCCGCCCCCGGCCTGACCGGCTTTACCAAGTGCGGCGGCAACTACGCCGCGTCCATCAAGGCCGGCGAGCTGGCCGAGGAGAAGGGCTTCTCTCAGGTCCTGTGGCTGGACGGCGTTGAGAAGAAGTACGTTGAGGAAGTCGGCGCCATGAACATCATGTTCAAGATCGACGGCAAGGTCTATACCGCCGCCTGCACCGGCACCGTTCTGCCCGGCGTCACCCGCCGCTCCATCATCGAGGTCCTGAAGGACTGGGGCTATGAGGTCATCGAGGGCAAGCTGGCCATCGAGGACGTGATGAAGGCCGGCCACGAGGGCAAGCTGGAGGAAGTGTTCGGCACCGGCACCGCCGCCGTCGTCTCCCCCGTCAAGGAGCTGGACTGGAAGGGCGACAAGGTGGACATCAGCGGCGGTCAGATCGGCGAGCTGACCCAGAAGCTGTACGACACCCTCACCGGCATCCAGTGGGGCAAGATCGCCGACACCAAGGGCTGGATCGTCCCCGTCTGCAACGGCTGATCTATCCCGCCCCTTTGGCGGCAGCCACCGCTTTCCCGCAGCCATATCAGCAAGGGGACGCGCCCTCCGGCGCGTCCCCTTGCTTCGTTTTTCATATGCGCAGGCCGTCAGCCGATGAAGCCGCCGTCCGCCGTCAGGATCTGCCCCGTGATGAACGAGGCGTCCTCCCCCGCCAAAAACGCCGCGGCGGCGGCGATCTCCTCCGGCCGGCCCAGCCGCCCCATGGGCGTCTCCTGCGCCAGCGCGTCTATCGTCTCCTGCCCCAGCGAACGGACCATGTCCGTCTCGATGCACCCCGGAGCCACCGCGTTCACCCGGATGCCGGAGGGCGCCAGCTCCAGCGCCAGCGAACGGGTCAGGCCCACCACCGCCGCCTTGGTGCAGGCGTAGGCCACCTCGCAGGACGCGCCCCGCAGCCCCCAGATGGAGGAGACGTTGACGATGCTCCCCCGCTTTTCATGCAGCATATGGGGCAGCGCTGCCCGGATCGTGTTGCGCATCCCGCCCACGTTGACGGCAAACGCCCGGTCCCACGCCCCGTCGTCCACGTCCTGAAACACCGCTCCCGGCAGCGCGACGCCCGCGTTGTTGACCAGCACCTCCACTGGGCCAAACGTCTCCGCCGCCGCCCGGAACATCTCCGCCACCTGTGCGCTGTCCGCCACGTCCGCGCAGAAGGCCGCGGCGCGGCGTCCCTGCTCCCGCAGCTCCGCCGCCGCCTGCTCCGCCGCCTCGCGGCTGACGCGGTAGTTGATCGCAACGTCGTATCCCCGCTCCGCCAGCTTCCGCACGATGGCAAGGCCGATCCCCCGGCTCCCTCCGGTCACAAGCGCCACGTTTCCCATTCGCCGTTCTCCTTTTCCTCTTTTCCTGCTGCCTCCGGGCGGACGTCCGGACTTTTCAGCCGCGCCGCGCTCTGCCGGTCCCGTCCGGCGGAGCTTTTGATAATATTATAAGTGCTTTTCCGTAAAACCGCAACTGTTCCTGCCGTTCCCGGCGATCCCGATTGACAGCGGGCCGGAAAACGGTTAAAATAGTGTGCAGGCATGGGTGCGGCAGGACCTTTGCGCCGCCGTTTTTCCTTCCCAGCGGGCCGCGCCGCGTCGGTCAAAAAACTCCATACGCCCCCGCAGCTCAGATGGATAGAGCGGTGCCGGGCGCACGGGCATCCATTACCAATGGCACCACTTTTCCCACAATTTCACAATACGCGTCTGTAGCTCAGCAGGATAGAGCATCCGCCTCCTAAGCGGAAGGCCAGCGGTTCGAATCCGCTCAGGCGTACCACGTCGGAGCAAGCAATATAATGCTTGCTCCGACTTATTTGATAAGCTGGAGCGCGCTCACGCCGCTGTTTCTCCTTTTCAAACCGCAAGCGCTTCGCTGGTTCGCGGCTTGAGAAAACGGGGAATCAACAGCAGAAATATCCGAATAGAAGCCGCTTGACAGAAGCGCTGTGATCTCATCAGTCTGTGTGCCATCCGCAGAAAAGCATATGACGCACGAATAGCCGCGTTCTTCACGGAAGGAAAAATATCCGGTTTTTAGGCCCTCGTCTCCGCTGTTCCCGCTCCCGTCTCTTCATCCCTTCACCTACTCTATGCAATACAGCTCACCTGCTTCCTGACTTAAGTCCGTCATACTATACCGTAAAATTGCAGCGGAGGTGATGTGCCGCCATTGACGGACAGCAATGTCCCTTCTCAAAGCCCTCTTTATGCGGATGAAGGACTTTGAGAAAAAGGAGGGCAGCTGCCTGCCCTCCTTTCTGCGTGTGTGCTTGCGCGTTCACGGTGCGCGGCTCAGGCCGCAGCGTTTTCCTCGTCCGGCTCATCCTCAAAAGCAGCGGGGAGCAGAGCGCTAGGTGACTGCGCCGCAGACTCGCCGCTGCCGGTGTCATCCGTTCCCGTCCCGGTCTCGCCGGTTCCGCCGCTCGTCGAACTGCCGGAGTCTTCTGTTCCAGAAACGCTTTCATCCGTACCGTTTCCGTCAGCAGTGCCTTTGGAATCGTTCCGAATGAGTTCTTCGCCGACGCTCTCAAATCCTGCTGGGAATGTGCTGGCGTCATCTATATTGACTGTCACGGAATATTCCGTTTCTGTCTTAGAGGTGACGCTCTTTCCGATGCCGCCGAGGAACCCGCCGACGGCCGCAGCCTGCGCGTCATTCTTGCTGACCGTCATATCGACCGTGCAGCCCGTGATGCTTACGCGGCCGTCTCCGCGGTAGTCGTTGTCCGCATAATTTCCATCTGCGTCATACGGCGTATACAAGGCATCCGCATAACCGATGAGACCGCCGATGAGGAACTTCGTTCCTCCCTCGTCATTCTTATCGATGACATTGACGGTCATATTCTCCACCGTGCAGTCGGTCAGGGTCACTCTGCCCTTGGCGCAGCCGATGAGGCCGCCGATGCTCTCCGCGGGCAAGCGGTGGGTGGAAGAATACGCATACGCTTCCTCACCCAGCAGATTCAGATCTATGGTCACATTTTTGACCGTCACATTTTCGGCCGTGAAGCCATCACCCACATAGCCGACCAGAGCGCCGAAGGCGTGATAGCAGTTACCGCCGGTGTCGACAGCCGCGGTGTAGTCGACCGTCATGCCGTCTATGGTCAGATCCTTCACGGTCATGTTGTCGCCATAACCGTATATGACGCCCGCGGCATAGCTGGACAGCGTCTCGCCGCGCTTTACATTGAAGATCGTATGATGATTTCCATAGAATGTGATGCGTCCAACGGTGTCTCCCTGCGGCATCATGATAGCATTACAGAGATCCAGATCAGCGCCCAGCGCGTAGCTTGCCGCATCATAGGAGTAATCCTGCACGACCTTATTCAGAAAATCGCCTGCAGTGTAGATCAGTTCCGCGCCATTGCTGTCTGTTGCATTAGGTTTCCATTCAGCTCCAATCATGACAACGACATCCTGCTCCGTGGCCATTTTCTCCACTCCTGTAGCGGGGCTAAACTCTCCGTTGCCCTTATAATAGCCGAACTGTTGAGCGCCGGGAATATCAGTAGGAAAGTCAAATTCCTCGTCATACTCCACAGTCACGTCGATATAGGGGATGCCGTGATCGTTGGCGTTGATATACTCGTAATCAGCCTCGTCATATGTGGCCGTGAGCATCTCTCCGCCGATGCTTTCACCCAGCAGCCAGTTTTTCAGCGGAACATTTCCGTCCCAGTCAAAGCGGAGGATATAGGTCAGGACGTCCCACTTGGCGTAGAGGGTGAGGCCGCGGGCGGGCATGGTCGTGCCGCTCCATTTGGTCGTGTATTCTGCATCCTCATACCAGCCGGAAAAGGTATAGCCGGTGCGCTTGGCGTTCGTCATGTCCCCTGATCTTGCAGCGTGATAATTATCTTGACTTTTCACCCCGTCTATGGTAGAGTTTCCCTCGCAAACGAATATTGGGGATAAAACCGACCCGCCGGGGTTTCTTTTATTGTGTATTAGGCCTGTGTTACACAACACAGGCCTATTTTTTTGTTTTTTAGGAGGATCTACCGCTATGTATGAAGGAAAACCGCGCACACTGTTTGTGAAATACGCCGTTCCCCAGATGATCGGCCTGCTGCTCAATTCCGTCTATGTCATTGTGGACGGTATCTTCATCGGCAACCGTCTGGGCCGCGACGCGATGGCCGCCGCCGCCGTATCCGTGCCCTTTGTGGAGGTGCTGACCGCACTTTCCATGGCGATCGCATCCGGCGCCGGTGTGATGATCTCCGGCCAGCTTGGGCGCGGAGAAAAGGAAAAGGCCCTGCAGACCTTTCACGCGGCCATGCTCTGCGCCGCAGCTTTCGGCGGCTTCATCATCGTTTTGGGCAACGTGTTCATCCATCCGCTGGCGGAACTTCTTGGCTCCACGCCGCAGATCCATGCGGAAGCCGTCAGCTACCTGTGGTATATCGTGACCTTTTCCCCGTTCCTGCTGTTCAGCTTTCTGCTGGGCGGGCTTGCCCGGAATGACGGACGCCCGAAGCTGGCCATGTTCGCGCTGGCCGCCGACTCCGTTTCCAACATCATTCTGGACTATGTGTTCATGTACCCGCTGAACATGGGAATCGCGGGCGCGGCGCTGGCAACGGCGGTCGGGCCGGTTTTCAGCGTGCTGATCCTGCTTCCGCACTTCCTACTGAAAAAGGGAAACCTCCATTTTGCGAAAACGCATATCGGTTTTCATCAGATCAGGTACATTCTCATGCTGGGATTTCCCTCGTTTATCATGGAGTTCACCATCGGCATCGTGACATTCGTTTATAACTTTGCCATCGTAAAGCACGGCTACGGGGAGATCGGCCTTGCGGCTTACCTCGTTATCGGCTATCTGATGCTCATCATTCTTACCCTTTTCCTGGGAATGGCGGAGGGCTTGCAGCCGGTGTTCAGCTACTTTGCAGGCGTCGGTGAGGAAGAGCGCAGCCGGGAAATGCGCCGGTTCGCCGTAAAGGTATTCCTGAGTGTCGGCGTTCTGTGCTATCTGCTGATCGTTTTCTTCTCCCGCGGCTTCTACTCCATTTTCAGCCCGGACGATCTGGAACTGATCGACTTTGCGGCCAATAAAAGCATCCCCTACTTCTGCGGCTTTTTTCTGGCTGGATACAACATCCTGATGATCTCCTACTGGCAGTCCATGCAGAACACAAAAGGCGCGCTGACGGTTTCCCTGTCCCGGAGCATTGTATGGCCCGCCATTTTGACTTTGCTTCTCCCCCTGGCCTTTGGAAACGAGGCGATCTGGCTGTGCCATTCTCTCAGCGAAGCCCTCACCGCCTGCACCGCATTCGTCCTGCTGGCGCGGCAAAAGCGATGAATGGACACCATTGCAAACGCGCTTACGCTGTGGTACGATGAGCCGGATCAATAACCGCTCAATAAAAGGAGGATCCAGCCATGTTCAGACCGATCCGGAAAAAGAAAAATGACATCGGCACAGAAGCGGCAGAGTAGCTTCTGCTTCAATGCCGCCGCGGTGTTTTGGCCATGAACGGCGCGGAGGGGTATCCCTACGCCGTCCCGGTCAACTTCTATTTTGATAAGGCAAGCTATAAAATTTATTTTCACGGCGCAAAGGCAGGACACAAAATCGAAGCGCTCCGGGCCTGCGACAAGGTGTGCTTTACCGTGTATGGAAATGAAACCGTCAAAGAGGAAGCGTGGGCGCCCTTTATGCAGAGCGCCGTGGTATTCGGCCGGTGCCGTCTGATGGAAAACGGCCCAGAAGCCATGGCGCGGCTCAAACAGCTTGCCATGAAATATTACCCCGAAGAGCAGCTGGCCGATGAAGAGATCGCAAGAGCCGGAAAAGCCGCACAGCTATTTGTGATCGAGATCGAGCACCTCAGCGGCAAAGAGGTGCAGGAGCGGTGAACAGCTTCACATAAAGGCTGTTCAACTCATGGCCATACCGGGGCGTCAGCAGTACCATGGGCGTAAATAGGAAGCGCTTTGCAAGGGCCGTTTTCAAAAGTGGAAATGCACAGGAAGCAGTCCCCGGCAAAATGCCAGAGGCCGCTTCCTGCTGCATATTCACACGTTTTACAGCATCCCCGCCGTCCGCATAACAGGGTAACCGGCAAGGGTGTCAACCTCCTGCGGCGGTGTATTAAGAACAAGAGGAAGCCAGCTTGCGCTCTCTTCTTAAACATTATCAAGCTATAAAATAATTCCACATGGTAGTTTCAAAATATCCCTGTATCGGGGATCGGCCGCCAAGATCCGCCTGACAGCAGGTTCGATTTCAGTAGGAAATACGCCAATATTAGACGATATTTTCAGATGTCCCGCAGCAGGCAGTTTGATAAAAAGCCTGCATTTATGCGGACCTGCGTCTATTTTGAAGCATGGGATACTTTGGCTGTAATTTGAATTTTTTGACTTCCACGCGGAAAACCAGCGGTTCAGATCCGCCCAGGCGTACCGCGTCGGAGCAAGCTCACGCCGCCGCCCCTCCTTTCCAAACCGCAAGCGCTTGCGCTGATCTGCGGTTTGAGAAAACGGGGGATCAAAAGCAAACATATCCGAATGAAAGCCGCCTGACAGCTCGCCGCAGGTATCCAGCACCTGCAGTGCGTTTTTTGTCAAAACACACCGCTCGCTCATTTCACTGCGTCCCGCTTTCGTCCGGTAAACGCTTCGCCGGTCTGCCGGATGGGAGAAGCGGCGGAATGCGCAGTTTTCAATCAGGCAGGGAATATCTTCTCCGGCGGGCGCGACGCCCGAAAACAGAAACAACGGAGGACGGGAATCCGTCCTCCGCTGTTCTTTTATTTGCTTCGCGCTTGATTTCCGT
>CAKTMK010000008.1 GCA_934574045.1 uncultured Oscillibacter sp.
TGTGGCGGAGAAGGAGGGATTCGAACCCTCGAAACCCTTGCGGGTTTACATGATTTCCAATCATGCGCCCTCGACCAACTAGGCGACTTCTCCATAGCTGCTCCAGTGAACGGTACGTATTCACTTTGCTGTTGTAATACAGCTTTATCATTATATCAAAAATTATGAACTTGTCAAGCGGAAAATTTCCGGCTTCGAAAATTTTTCGTCCGGAACGGACGCGTTCCCACGTCCGGCGTTTTTCCGGCGGCGGGCCGCGTCCGGCCCGGTCCTTTCAGGCAAAGCGGCAAAAATTCACGAAATGGATACAAAAACCGTGCTTTGCGTGGTATGATAGGCGGCGGAGCGGAGCGCAGAGCGCTCCGCCGGACAAAGGAGGAAGTCTCTATGCTTGAATTTCTGGAGGCGGAGGGCATCGACCCCGCACTGGTGCGGGAGATCCGGGCCTTTCGGGAAAAAAATCCGCTGACGGAGGATATGCAGGCGCGGGTCCCCGCGCCCCGGTACCGCTATTACGGAAAGGAGATCTGGGAGCACGCCGCCGCCGCGCTGCTGTGCGGCAAGAACCTGCTGCTCACCGGTGGAAAGGCCACCGGCAAAAACGTGCTCTCCGAAAATCTGGCCATGGCCTTCGGCCGCCCGGCGTGGAACGTCTCGTTCCACGTCAACGTGGACGCGGCGGGCCTGATCGGGTCCGACACCTTTGAGGACGGGCAGGTCCGGTTCCGTCCCGGCCCCATCTACCGCTGCGCCCAGAGCGGCGGCTTCGGCATCCTCGACGAGATCAATATGGCCAAAAACGAGGCGCTGGCCGTGCTCCACTCGGCGCTGGACTTCCGGCGCGTCATCGACGTTCCGGGCTATGAGCGCATTCCCATGGCGGATACCACCCGCTTCATCGCCACCATGAACTACGGCTACGCCGGCACCCGGGAGCTGAACGAGGCCCTGACCTCCCGCTTCGCCGTGATCCAGATGCCCACCATCTCGCCGGAGAATCTGGACCGGCTGCTGGCCGGGGAGTTCCCGGCGCTGAAAAAGAAGTACCGGGAGCAGGCGGGGCGGCTGTTCTTCGACCTTCAGAAAAAGTGCGAAAACGCGGAGATCTCCACCAAGGCGCTGGACCTGCGGGGCCTTCTGGACGCGCTGGACCTGATGCGCGAGGGCGTTCCCGCCGGGGCCGCGCTGGACATGGGCATCACCTATAAGGCGTTTGACGGCTACGAGCAGGGGCTGATCCGGGACGCCATCGCCATGCGGCTGTCCGCCAAGCTCACCCGGGCGGAGCTGTTCAGCGAGTGACGCCATGCTGACGCAGCATTACAGCGCACAGCAGCGGCGGGCGCTCAACCAGATCTGGACCGCCGCGGAGGAATACGGCTTCGACCCCATGTTCATGGCGTTTCACACCGACAAGACCCCAGACCTCTATATGAACTGCATCGTGGGCACCGTCCGGCGGCAGTACGGACCCAAAATGCCCCGGGAGCTGTTCGGCTCGTGGGCCGGGGACCGCCGCCAGTCCATGCTGGACGAGCTGGCGTGGCTGGCGCTGGAGAGCGCGGCCTTCGCCCGGGAGGTCGGCCAGCGCCCCATTCTGGCGGAGCTGCGCCGCGCCCATGCAGAGGACTTCTTCGGGCAGGAATACAAGCTCTCCCGGCAGGAATGGATGGCAAAAAACCAGCTGGTCTACACGCTTCAGACCGCCCGCTGGGCGGAGGTGCTGGGGCGGAAGCCGCCGCTGCTCTCCCCCCACGAGCGGCGGCTGCACGAGTCGCTGCGCTGCGGCGCGGAGCTGGACGCGGACGGGCTGGCCGCCGCCGTCCGCGCGGCACTGGCCGAGGCGGGGTTGTTCAACGGTTCGGTGCGCGAACGCTCGCCCCTGCGGCTCCACTTCGACGGGAAGTGGGCGCTGGCGCTGACCCGTCTCCTGCCCACGGAGATCGTCCACACGGACGTGGTGACGGTGAGCCGCTCCAGCGGGGCGACCGCCGGGGGAGACGGCGCAAAGCTGGACATCCGCCGGGCGAAATTCCGCCTGAATGAAAACGCCGAGACGGACCGGCAATATATCGAGAGCTGCTTCGGCGTCTCCCTCTACAAGCCGGAGGAGCTGGCCGCCATGGAACAGTCGCTGTGCACCGGCGACCATCAGGGCTGCCACCTGTGGATCACCGCTGGCATCCCGAACCCGGAAAGCGCCCGCAGCGGTGAGTCCCGCCGCCTGACGGAGGACGCCGCCCTCCAGTATCAGCGCAATCAGGAGGCGTTCGCCAAGGACATCGACCTGAACCGCAGCGCCATCCTGCGCCTGACAGAGCAGATCCGCAGCTGTATGCAGGTCCACAGCCAGATGGAGGAGGAGCCGTCCCGGGCGGGACGGCTGAACGGTCCCCGGGTCTGGCGCGCCGCGGTGCTGAAGGACGGACGCGTGTTCCTACGGCAGAACGCCGTGGACCGCCCCGGCTTTTCCGTGGACCTGCTGCTGGACGCGTCCTCGTCCCGGCTGCACTGTCAGGAGGTCATCTCCGCTCAGGGCGTGATCCTGGCCCAGAGTCTGGAGCAGTGCGGCATCCCGGTGCGGGTGTCCAGCTTCTGCAGCCTGCGGGGATATACGATCCTGCGGGTGCTCAAGCGCTTTGAGGACAAAAACGGCAGCCGCCGGGCGTTCCGCTATTTCGCCTCCGGCTGGAACCGGGACGGACTTGCCCTGCGGGCGGCGGGTGAGCTTTTGAAGACCGCCCCCGGCGAGCGGCATCTGCTCCTGCTGCTGACCGATGCCAGCCCAAACGACAGCCACCGCATCCCCCCCAACGGGAAAAATCCGCTGGGCCGGGATTATTCGGACCGCGCCGCGGTGGAGGACGCCGCGCAGGAGGTCCGCGCTCTGCGCCGCCGGGGCGTGCGGGTGGCGGCGGTCTTTATGGGAGAGAACAGCTCCGTCCCCGCGGCGGAGGAGATCTACGGCCGCAGCCTTGCCCGCATCCGCAGCATGGACCAGCTGGCCGGAGCCGCCGGGACGCTGATACAGAACGAGATCCGCGAACTTTCTGACTGATTGCCTAAATTTCCTGCAAAATTTTTTAACCTTTTGGCCAATATTTTGCCGAACTTTGTTAAAAAAATGTGAATATTGGGGTTGAAAAACAAGGTGGGCCGTCCTATAATAGGTCACTGGAAAGAGCCATTCCGCGTTTTTCGATGCAGAACGGCTAAAAAAAGAGGGAGGCAATAACCTTGATTAGTTTTCTGATTTGTCTGGCCCTGCTGGTTGGAGGCTACTTTACTTACGGTAAAGTCGTCGACAACACGTTCGGCCCGGACGACCGCGAGACGCCCGCCGTCCGCATCAACGACGGTGTCGATTACGTCGTGATGCCCCAGTGGAAGCTGTTCCTCGTTCAGCTTCTGAACATCGCCGGCCTCGGCCCCATCTTCGGCGCCATGCAGGGCGCTCTGTGGGGTCCCGTGGTGTTCCTGTGGATCACCTTCGGCACCATCTTTGCCGGCGGCGTTCACGATTACTTCTCCGGCATGATCAGCGAGCGCAACGATGGCGGCTCCATTGCTGAGGTCACCGGCAAATATCTGGGCGGCGCCATGCAGAACGTGATGCGCGTGTTCTCCGTGGTCCTGCTCATCATGGTGGGCACCGTGTTCGCGGTTGGCCCTGCCGGCCTGATCGTGACCCTGTGCAAGAACAACGGCGCGTCCGGCCTTGTGACCACCACGCTGTTCTGGCTCATCATCATTCTGGTGTACTATTTCATCGCCACCTTCATCTCCATCGACAAGATCATCGGCAAGGTCTATCCCCTGTTCGGCCTGTGCCTGATTATCATGGCCGTGGGCGTGATCATCGGCATCTACACCAACCCCGATTTCACCATCCCCGAGATCTGGACGCATTTCTATAACATGCATCCCTCCGCGACCCCCATCTGGAGCTTCATGTTCATCACGGTGGCCTGCGGCGCGATCTCCGGCTTCCACTCCACGCAGTCTCCCCTGATGGCTCGCTGCATGAAGAGCGAGAAGCAGGGCCACATGGTGTTCTACGGTGCAATGGTCTCCGAGGGCGTGATCGCTCTGATCTGGGCCGCCGCCGGCTGCGCGCTGTATGAGGTCACCAACGGCCTGAACACCGGTCTGGCCGCCGCTCTGGCTGAGGGCCAGTCCGCCGCCATCTATGACGTCTGCTCCAAGACCATGGGCGGCGTGGGTATCGCGCTGGCTATGATCGGCGTGGTCGTCTGCCCCATCACCTCCGGCGATACCGCGTTCCGTTCCGCCCGTCTGACCCTGTCCGACTGGTTCAAGATCGATCAGGGCTCCTATGCCAACCGTCTGAAGCTGTGCATCCCCGTTCTGGGCGTAGGCGCCATCCTCGGCATCGGCAACGCGCTGGGCTACATCAACTACACCGTGATCTGGCGTTACTTCAGCTGGACCAACCAGACTCTGGCCATGATCGTTCTGTGGGCTGCGTCCATGTTCCTGTTCGTTGAGAAGAAGAACTATTGGATCACCGCCGTCCCCGCCACCTTCATGAGCGCGGTGTCCTGCACCTACTTCATCCTGGCTCCCGAGTGCCTGGGCGGTCTGGTCAACGCCAAGACCGCCGAGGGCGCCGTGATCTACAACACCGCTGTGGCTTATCCCATCGGCATCGTGTTTGCCATTGCGATGCTGCTCCTCTTCCTGCGCGCCACCAAGAAGAAGGCCGCGCAGAAGTAAGCGGACGCATTCCGTTTGCATTCTTTCACGCGCTGCCAGCCGCTGCTTTTCAACAGCGGCTGGCAGACTTTTTCAGCAGGAGGCTTCTATGATCTTCAAACCGGTACAGTTGGGCCGCCACCGTCTGGAGGACGGCGCGCTGGCCGCCGATAAAAAGAGCTGCAAGCGCTTCGGTCCCTGCGGCGTCGGGGAAGAGGCCCTGTATCTCAACAGCTTCTATATCGAGCGCCGCTTCTACGTCACGTACGACTCCATCACCCGCGTGTTCAAGCGGGTGGCCATGAGCAAGGGCGGCTTTTCCAAAAAGGGTGTGTTCGCGTCCATGCCGTACCTCGTGGTGGAGTATGACGGCGGGAAGGAAAAGCAGTGCAACTTCAAATATGAGGAGCAGGTGGACCAGCTTCTGGCCTATCTCGGCCAGAAGCATCCGGAGATCACGCTCGTCAGCGCCGCAGCGGAAAAAAAGCTGCTCCAGCGGGAGCAGGAGCAGGCCGCCGCCAAAAAGGAGGACCTGCCCAAGTCCGCGGAGCGGAGCATCGAGACGCTGGAAAAGGCTGCGGACTATCTGGATAAGAAGCCCGCGCTGGCGCTGGAGCTGAGCCAGTCCGCCCGGCGCAAGCGGGCCTTCCTGTGCAGCAAGCCCGTCTATCGCTGGGTCGCGCTGGCCATCACGCTGCTGGGCGTCGCCGCGCTGGGATACGGCATTTACCACTTCGTCCGCAAGGACGACTTCGGCGTGTATTTCGCGCTGTTCGGCTTCGCGGCCATCTTCATGTTTTCCGGCGCCAGCGTTCTGCCCACCGCCCGCAATAACCGGACGGCCATCATGGAGCGGGCCAAAAAGGCACAGGAGGCCATGGAGAGCTACCTCAGCTTTTATCCGGACGGCACGTTCCCGCTTCCCGCGCGATACGCCCATCCGGTGGTGCTCAAGCGGATGCGCCGGGCCATCGAGTCCGGCCGGGCCGTGGGCCTGCCGGAGGCGCTGGAGATCGTCAAGCAGGACCTGAAGGCCCTGAACTCCAGCGTGGAGGTGGAGCAGGAGGAGTATGACGAGGTGGTGGCCGTAAAGGCCCTGTTCCTCAACGAGGACTACCGCTGAGCCGCCTGTATCAAAAAATGCGTCAAAAGCGGCCCGGTCTCTTGCGAGACCGGGCCGCTCCGCTTTATCCCTGCGCCGGCTTTACCGTCCACAGGCCGCGTTTACTCCGCGCGGCGGGGAAGAGGATCACTGCAAAACGTACTCCGAGATCATCCGGCCGATCTTGGCGATGTCCGCGCCGCCCTTGAACTCAAACTTGGCGGTAAAGGAGTTCGTAAACGTCAAGAACAGCTCCGAATCCGAGAACAGCTCCGCAAAGCCGGGGGTCTGGATGGAGAAATACTGGATCTTGGAATAGGGCATGACGCTGTAGCATCTCCGCTTTCCGGTGATCCCCTGAACGTCGATGGCAATGATCCGCTTATTCGTAAAAACGAGCTGATCCCGAACGGTCTGGAACGCCATCTCCACCGTCTCGCCATTGATGAGGAGCGCCGTCACTTCCTTTTTGACCGAGTCGACTTTGATCTGCTTCAGATTCCATACCGAGTCCTGATTGAAATTCACAGCCATAACCGTTTCCTCCTATGTCGTTGTCCGTTTGATCCGCGGGAGGTCATTCCCACTCGATAGTCGCGGGGGGCTTGGAGGTGATGTCGTATACGATGCGATTGATGTGGGGGACCTCGTTGACGATGCGGGTGCTCACGCGGTCCAGCACGTCATAGGGGATGCGGGTCCAGTCGGCGGTCATGAAGTCTGTCGTGGTCACGCTGCGCAGCGCCAGCGTGTAATCATACGTCCGCCCGTCGCCCATGACGCCCACGGAGCGCATATTCGTCAGCACGGCGAAATACTGGTTCATGGTCTGCTCCAGATGGGCCTTGGCGATCTCGTCCCGGAAAATGAAGTCCGCAAGGCGCAGGGTGTCCAGCTTCTCCTTCGTGATCTCGCCGATCACGCGGATGGCAAGGCCCGGGCCGGGGAAGGGCTGGCGCATGACCAGATACTCCGGCAGGCCAAGCTCCCGGCCAAGCTGGCGGACCTCGTCCTTAAAGAGCATCCGCAGCGGCTCGATGATCTCCTTGAAGTCCACATAGTCCGGCAGGCCGCCCACATTGTGGTGGCTCTTGATGACGGCGGACGCGCCCAAGCCGGACTCGATCACGTCCGGATAAATGGTGCCCTGCACCAGATAGTCCACCCGGCCGATCTTCTTGGCCTCCGCCTCAAAGACGCGGATAAACTCCTCGCCGATAATCTTGCGCTTGCGCTCCGGCTCCGTGACGCCGGCCAGCTTGCCCAGAAACAGCTCCTCGGCGTTGGCGCGGACGAAGTTGATGTCCCACTTTTTGAAGGCGGCCTCTACCTCGTCGCCCTCGTTGAGGCGCATCAGGCCGTGATCCACAAAAACACAGGTGAGCTGACTGCCCACGGCCTCCGCCACCAGCGCGGCGGCCACGGAGGAATCCACGCCGCCGGACAGGGCCAGCAGCACCTTCCCATCGCCGACCTTCTCCCGGATCCGGCGGATGGCAGTATCCTTGTAGTCGCCCATGGTCCAGTCGCCCGCCGCGCCGCAGACCTCATAGAGGAAGTTGCGGATCATGTCGGAGCCGTGCTGGGTGTGGTTGACCTCGGGGTGGAACTGAACGCCGTAAAACCCGCGGCTCTCGTCGCAGATGGCCACATTGGGGCAGGCGTCGGAATGGGCCACCAGAGAAAAGCCCTCCGGCACCTTTTCCATATAGTCCCCGTGGCTCATCCACGTCACGCCCTGGGCGGGCAGTCCCTTGAAGAGCTTGCAGTCCGTGCTGAAATATGTCTCGGTCTTGCCGTACTCCCGGGCGGTGTCCTCCGTTCCGGCGGTGACTCTGCCGCCCAGATTGTGGGCGATGAGCTGGCAGCCGTAGCAGATGCCCAGAATGGGCACGCCCATCTGGAACACGGCGGGGTCCACCTGGGGAGAGGCGGGATCGTACACGCTGTTGGGCCCGCCGGTGAAGATAATGCCGATGGGCTGCTCCGCCCGGAGCTGCTCCAGCGGAGTGGTATAGGGCTTGACCTCGCAGTAGACATTGCACTCGCGGACGCGGCGGGCGATGAGTTGGTTATACTGCCCGCCGAAGTCCAGAACAATCACCTTCTGCATCTCAGTCCTCCTCCCGGAACACGATGTTGCCCGGCTCCGCAGACTCGATGATGGCGAGGGACTTGAGATTCATCCCGGCGGCGCGCAGGCGGTCGCCGCCGCCCTGAAAACCCTTTTCCACGGCGCAGCCGATGCCCACCAGCGTGGCGCCTGCGGCGGTCACGATGTCGCACAGGCCGCGCATGGCCTCGCCGTTGGCCATGAAATCATCGATAATAAGAACCTTGTCGTCGGGGGAGAGCCACTCCTTGCTGACCAGCAGCGTCACCTTTTTCTTATAGGTGTAGGAAAAAATATCGCTCTGGTAAAGGCCTCCCTCGATGTTGTCGCTCTTGGCCTTCTTGGCAAAGATCATGGGCTTGTGGAAGTGGCGCGCGCAGATCGCGGCCAGCGCGATGCCGCTGGCCTCCGCCGTGAGGATCACGGAGACGCCGCTCATGTCGAAGTATTTTCCGAATTCCTCGGCGATGTGCTCCATCAGCTCCGTGTCGATGCGGTGATTCAAAAAGCCGTCCACCTTGATGATATTGCCGGGCAGGACCTTGCCCTCCTTTGCGATGCGGTCCTTCAGTTCCTGCATATGCTCTGTCCCCCTCCGTTTGTTGCGCCTCCCGCCGGGAAGCGTATTTTTCATCATTCCTATTATTATGGATAAAGCGGGATTTTTCAACTGTTTTTCCCCACAAAAACCTCGTTCTTTGCATACGGCGCTTGTGGATTTTGTCCTTGACAGGCGAACGCGCGCGCCCTGTCCGGAAAAAACAGCGCGCCGGGGCGGCGGGAGAGCCTCCCGCCGCCCCGGTGTGTTCACTTGCCCTCCACAGCGTCGGCGGCGGCGCTGAGCCAGTCGCCCTGAAAATCTTCGATCTCGCCCGCGTCGGTCAGCGCGGCCAGCGCCGGGTCAATGGGCATCTGGGCCAGCAGCTTCAGATCGTGCCGCGCGGCGGCCTCGGCGGTCTTGCCCTCGCCGAACAAAAACAGCTTCTTCCCGCAGTCCGGGCAGAGAACATAGCTCATGTTCTCCACCACGCCCAGAATGGGCACCTCCATCATCTCCGCCATCTTCACGGCCTTTTCCACCACCATGCTCACCAGCTCCTGCGGAGAGGCGACGATGATGATGCCGTCCAGCGGGATGGACTGGAACACGGACAGGGACACGTCGCCGGTTCCCGGCGGCATATCCACGAACAGATAGTCCACATTCCAGATCACGTCCGTCCAGAACTGCTGGACCACACCGGAGATCACCGGGCCGCGCCAGATGACCGGGTCCGTCTCGTGCTCGAGCAGGAGGTTGGTGGACATGATCTCAATGCCGGTTCTGGAGACGGCGGGGAGCAGGGTCTGCCCGTCGCCCCTGGCCCGCTCGTGGATGCCGAAGGCCTTGGGGATGGAGGGGCCAGTGATGTCGGCGTCCAGAATACCGGCCCGCAGGCCCCGGCGCTGCATGGTGACTGCCAGCTGGCTGGTCACCATGGACTTGCCGACGCCGCCCTTGCCGGACACGATGCCGAATACCTTGCCGACGTGGCTGTCGGGATGGGCCTGCTTGAGCAGGGACTGCGGCTCCTGCCGCTCACCGCAGCTCTCGCCGCAGGTGGAACAATCGTGGGTGCACTCGCTCATATCGAAACTCCTTTTGCTATATCAAAATCTATCGTCTCATGGGAAATGGTCGATCCTAAAGAGTATCTTATACCCCCTGTGCGCTGTTCGTCAACCGCTGGACGGAAACTTCCGGATCTCCGTCAAAAAACGCGGCCTCCCGGCTGTGGCAGGTAAACAGGAGGATCTGCCGCCGCTTCGCTTCCTCCTTCAAAAGCCGCAGCGCGATCCGGCAGCGCCGGTCGTCAAAGTCCGCCAGCGCGTCGTCCAGCACCAGCGGCGGCGCGTCCTCCCGGGGCAGGACCAGCTCGCACACGGCCAGCCGCACGGCAAGGTAAAGCTGCCCGCCCGCTCCGGCGGAGAGAAGCTGCGCGTCCCGCCGGATGGGGTCGCCCGCCGGCGCGGCGGCGAGGTGAAAGCTGCGGTCCAGCGCCACGTCGGAATAAGCGCCATCGGTAAGAAGGGAGAACAGCTCCGCCGCCCGCTGCCCCAGCTGGGGCGCGAAGCGGTTTTGCAGCTCACTGTTTGCTTCCTCCAGCGTCTCCATCGCCAGCGCGATGGCGTCGTATTCGTCGTTCAGGACAGCGATCTTGGCGGTGAGCCGCTCCTCCTGCGCCTCCAGCGCGGCCCGTCCGCCCATGGCGGAGATCCGGCCGGAGAGCCGGTCTGCCGCGCTGCGGGCGGCAGAAAGCTCCGTCCGCACCGGCACGAGGGCCGTCTCCAGCTCTTCCCGGCTCCGGGCGGGAGGCTGGGCCGGAGCGTCCTCCAGCGATGCATCCTCCGGCGTCTGGCGAGCCAGCGTCTCGCAGCGCACCCGCGCCGTGTCCGCGGCGGACAGGGCGGCGTTCAGCTCCCGGCGGCGGACGGCACACTCCCGCAGCGCTCCGTCCGCCGTGGGAATGTCGAACGCGGCGGGCGCGAAGCGGCGCACCTCCAGCAGAATGCCCTGTTCATTAGAGGTGAGGGAGGCGTACAGCGCGTCATAGGTGGCGGCGGTCTTTACCGCGGCGGCCTGAGCCTCGTCCCGGGCGCGGCACAGCGCCCCATAGCGCTCCGCCAGCGCGGTCAGCTCCTCCGCCGAGGACGCGCCATAGCCCGCCAGATAGGCAAGCCGCTTCCTGCGGTCGGCTCGCTCTCTGCCAAAAACAACCAGCAGGCCCGCCAGAAGCCCCGCGGCCCCCGCCGGCGCGACGGCCCAGAGGGGCAGGACGCCGCCGACCGCACGGACCAGCAGCACGCCGCCCGCGCACAGCGCCGCCAGCAGGACGGGGAGCCACCACGCCTTTCTCCGCACCGGCGGCACGCCCTCGGCGGCGCGGCGGGCCTCGTCTGCCGATCTTCCGGCAAAGGGACTGTCGCTCACCGCCGTCTCCGCCCGGACCTGCGCCTTCATAGCCGCGTCCTTTTCCGCCATGGCCCGGTCCACGCTCTTGCGCACCGTCTCCAGATTCACGATGGCGCCCCGCAGGCGGGCGATGGCCTCGTTTTCCGGCAGGCGCGTCTCCTCGGCCTGACGGCGCAGGCGGTCCGCCGTCTCCGCCGCCGCCGCGGCTTCCGACCGGGCCTCGTCCAGCGCCCGGAGCTGCCGGGCCGCGTCCCAGCGGTCGTGGAGCGCAAGGAGCGAGGAAAGCTCCTCCTCCTCCCGCGCAAGGCGGTCCGCCGTCTGCCGCGCCTGCGTCAGGCTCCGCTCCGTCTCCGTCAGCTCCGCGAGCTGCCGCCGGGTCTCCGCCAGCTCCGCCTCCAGCGCCGGGATCTGGCCGGTCCGGTTGTGGCGGCGGCGGTTGAGCTGCTTTTTCAGGGCGTCCGCCGCCTCGGAATAGGACGTATCCTCCTCGCCGGAGGTGATGAGGGCGGCGATCCGCCGCTCCAGCCCCGCGTCCTGTGTGACGGGAAGTCCGGCCTGCCGTATGAACGCGCTGCGCTCATAGACCTCCCGGCTGACGCCCAGCAGCGTCTCGCCGCAGCTCTGGCCGGTCAGGCCGGGAACATCGTCGTTCGTTCCGGCGCAGACCGCCCGGAAGTCGCCCAGCGGGGCGGTTTGGCGCTTCGTGGCGCGGGTGAGCGTCAGCTCGTTTTCTCCCGCGCGGCAGTCCAGCCGCCCGGCCATGGCCGCCCCGCTCCACGGCGCGTAGCGGTTCTTTTCCGCGATAAAGCCCGCCCGGTCCCGCTCCCGGCTGTTGACGCCGTAGAGCATGGCCAGCAGGAAGGCGCACCACGTGGATTTTCCGGACTCGTTGGGGGCCTGAATGACGTTCAGCCCGTCCGTCAGCTCCAGCGTCTGCTGGTCCAGCTTTCCGAACGTGGCGCTCATGCGATGGATGCGCAGAGCGATCACCTCTGTTTCCTGTAATGTTCACAAAAGCATCATAGCATATACGCGGGGAAATTCCCAGCGTCATTTTCGGCGGAGACCGGGCAAAGCGCCCCAAAAACAGGCGGAGGCCGCCGCTCATTTGAGCGGCGGCCTCCTTCGGGCTTCTGGCCGGGATGGTTTTCTGCGGACGGAAGGCGCTTCGCGCGGTCAGTCGGCAGAGACGCTCTCCGCCATTTTCAGCAGCACGTCCTTTTCAAGGGCCCCGCGGATGGTGAACGTCACGCCCTCGGCATTCGTCCATGTGACGGCGGCGGTATAGCGGGGCTTGTAATAATACTTTACAACGTCATCGCCATACGTCCTGCGGGTATAGCCGGAATATTCATCCAGAGGACGGGCGGCGGGAATCCATCTGATTTTAGCCACGCAGCGCCCCGACGCCACGGTGTTGCCGGGACAAATCAAAAGCCTTTGCGATATTCGAATCGCGGGGCGCTGCGATCAGATACTAAGCCAAATCATTTTGGACAACAGCGACGCGGACGAACAAATCCCAAAGGATGAACGAGGGTTATTTTTGACTGGTGACGGAACATTGTTCCGCAGCTACCTCTTCGATGATTTGGATTGGCCGGGACGTCCGGGGGATGATTGATATGGAAAATCACGAAAACGAGAATCGCATTCCGAATCATGTGATTGACAATTTGGCGCGGTGCCTGCTCCCAAAAATACAAACTTATTTTGAAACGGAAAACGGGCAACTGGCATTTCACGCATGGGCGGAAGATAAGAAAAATACTCAAACACAAGTATAAGCAGTTATTTCAATACTTCTTTCTATTGTCAAATATTGAAATACGGTGTAAAACTCCCGTGGCATTAGCCATGGGAGTTTTACATATTCACAAGTTACTTGATATCGTAGTTGTGCTGAGCGGACTTTACATTTCCGCACGGATTTATTGCGCTATTAACCTTCGCCAAAGCGTAGTACGTATCTCCTTCGCTGTTGGTGTAATGAGCTGCAGCAATTACATCGGAAGAGTTTCCCATAAATGTGGTCAGCTTCCCGGTTTCAAAGAAGATTTGCATTGCCTGCTCCAAAGAATCTGCTTTCGTCACATTTCCGGCCCACATAGAATCTTCGGACAGCTGAGGATACTTTGCTCCAGCCAAAGCCTGTTCCTCAAGCATATCTCCATAAGCCCACACAGCATCATGCGTACTTCTGCCGTCCTCATGGCGATACCGATTCATGATGTCAACAACATCATAGTCCAATACCGCACCGGAAAGGTCAAGGGTGCATTCCGTGTGATAGCCATTCTTGTTAGCGGTTGCCGTATAACCAAGAGTGGGCTTATCAGCCCACTTCTGGATACCAGCTGCTTTGACTTCTTCTGGATTGGAGAAAAACAAATCGTCATACCATGCAGAAATCGCATGTTGAACACGCTCCGGCAGCGTCTTGATATAAGCATTCACATCAGACGGAACTGTGGTTGCATCGCCTTGTTCCGGCTTTGTTTCCGGCTGGCTGGGAGTGACCTCCGGGAACGTAGCGCCCACCACATTTTCAAGATAGCGAATCAGAATAACTGCGATCTGCGCTCTGGTGGCTGTTCCGCTCGGACTTAAAGTGGTATTGCTGGTTCCGCCAACAACCTTATTGGAAACCGCCCATGCAAAGCCGTTGACCGCATACGCGGCAACCTGATTTTTGTCATTGAACGGAGAAAGGGCAGAGGTGTCTGCTTCGGGATGCCCCGCCACATTGTAAAGAATTGCAACCATCTGTTCACGGGTCACAGGAGCATCCAAATTCAAGCCGGATTTCTCCAAACCGTCCAGATAGCCGTTTTTCAGGGCGGCATACCAGTTGCCGCTATACCACTTGCCGCTGCATCCCGCCTGCTCCAAAACAGTCGCATCAGTCTCAATGTCACTCGGGCAGAAGTAGCGGGTCAGCATGGCAAGAAGCTGTCCCCCGGTCACGGTGCCCGTAGGACTGTATTTGCCGTTTCCAATACCGCCTACCATCTTTGCCCCGGCTGCTTTCTCGATTGCCGTATAAGCCCAATGGCTGGCGGGCACATCACTGAATGTAGGGGCTGCTGCAAAGGCGGGTACCGCCATAGTCGCGCTCAATGCTGCCGCGATGACTGCGGACAAGATTCTTTTCCTCTGCATATTCTCTCTTTACCTCCGACACAATGATTGTATATAGGGCAGTACAGATATGTGATTGTATTTTACTCTGGTTTTCAAACATTTTCAATATTCGAAAGCAAAAGGTCATCCCTCGGCGGGATGACCTTTTGCGTCAAATGGTATTTTCCAGATAAAAGACAAATCCGAACCCATCCCCGATTAGGAACAAGTTCGGATTTTGTCGTTTTGGTGGACGATACAGGACTCGAACCTGTGACCCCCTGCACGTCAAGCAGGTGCTCTAGCCAGCTGAGCTAATCGTCCGAAACGAACAGGTATAGAGTACATGAAAAGTCCGCTTTTGTCAACCGCTTTCTCAAAATTTTTGAAAAATATTTTGTTCTTAGCAGGATGCCGCGCGGCGGAAACATTTCCGGTCAGGCCGTCTCCGGCTGGCTCTGCACGGAGAGGGCTGCTTCCGCACAAGCGCCGCGGGGCGGTATTCGCGGAGCGAGGGGAGCGTTTTCAGCCGGACGCCATTCTGACGGGGCGGCGTAAAACGGGAAGCGCCGTCCCGCGCGGCGGGGCCGTGCTCCCGTGGCATAAAATTTTTTCAAATGAATGAACAATATTCATTGACAAGCAGATACGGCGGTGCTATACTGTCCCACGACAGGAGGGAGGCAGCCATGCGCATCGTAAAGGACCCGGAGGAGCGGCGGCAGGAGATCGTGGACGGCGCCATCCGCGTATTTGCCCGCAAGGGCTACGAAAAGACCGCCATTTCCGACATCGCGGGGGAGATCGGTATCTCGCAGGGCCTGTGCTACCGTTATTTCCCGTCGAAAGAAGCCATCTACGACGCGGCGCTGGACCAGTACGCCGCCTATATCGTGGAGCAGAATCTGGCCCGGACGCAGCTCGCCGGGAAAACGCTCAAAGAGCAGATCCTGCTCATGAGCGGAAAAACGCAGGAGTACTCCACCACAGAGCGGGATCTCAAGCCCCTTTATGACCTGTTTCACAAGGAGGGCAACCGCAAGCTCCACGACCAGCTCTCCCTGCGGGTGAGCGAAAAGCTGGTGCCGCTGATCGCCCAAGTGCTGCGAACAGCCGCGGAGCGGGGCGAGGTCCGGCTCTCCGACCCGGACGCCGCCGCGTACTTCTTCGTCTTTGGCCAGATGGGCATTCTGCTGGACCGGACGCTGCCGGAGGAGACCAAGGCCGCGCGCATCCAGTCCTGCCTGCTTGAGCTTTTGGGACTGTGACAAATTGGGCAAGCGTATGCTTGCCTGATTTTACGGTCTAGAAATGAATATTGTTCATTCATTAAGAAAGAGGGAACATTTTGTGAAAAACAGCATTGATTTCATCGGCGGAGACACCCGCCGCAGCCTTCTGCGCATGGTCGGCCCACTGCTGGCGGCCATGGTGCTGACCATGGCGTACAACCTGGTGGACAGCCTGTGGGTCGGCAACCTGATGGGGGAGACCGGCTACGCCGCGCTGACCAGCTCCACCTCCGTCGTTCTTATCCTCTCGGCCATCGCAATGGGCTCCAGCAACGGCGCGGCCATCCTGATCGCCCAGACGGCAGGTGCAAAAAGGGAGGCGGGCGGACTGATCTCCGTGTCGCTGGCGCTGGCCGGGGCGTTTTCCGTGGGTGTGACCGCCGTTCTGGGGCTGGCGCTCCGTCCGCTGCTCTCCGCCATGAATACGCCGCCGGAGCTGTTCTCCATGGCGTATGACTATCTGTCGGTATACCTGCTGGGCTACGCGGCCATCTTTCTCTATATGCACTTCACCGCGGCCTTCCGCGCCTTCGGCGACCCGGTGTTTCAGATGAAGGGGATGCTGCTGTCCACCGTGTTCAACGCCGTGGCGGACCCGCTGATGATCCGCGGCTTCGGCCTGCGGGGCGCGGCGTGGGCCACGGTCCTGTCCGAGGCGCTGTGCCTTGTGTTCGCGGTTGTGTACCACCGGAAAAAGCGGCTGTTCCGGCTGACGCTGCGGCGCGCGGACGCCGCGTGGGTCCGGCCCCTGCTGGCGGACGCCGTGCCCTCTGCCGTGCAGAGCTGCATGCCCGCCGTCAGCTCCGCCGCGCTTCTGCTGCTGGTGACCGGCTTCGGCGTGACCGCCATCGCGGCATACGGCGCAGCGGGGCGGCTGGAGATCCTGCTCTTTTACCCCGCCATGGCCATGAACATGGCGCTCACCGCCATCACGGGCCAGTGCTCCGGCGCGGGCCGGACGGACCGGGTCCGGGACTATCTGCGCTGTGCCCTGCGGCTGGGAACGGTCTTTACGGCGGTCCTCTCCGCTGCGGTGATCCTGTTCGCGGGGCCGCTGTCCCGGCTGTTCGTGGACAGCGCGGACACCGCCGCCATCGTGCAGGGCTTCTTCCGCATCGTCAGCGTGGGCTACGTCCTCTATATGGCCACCAGCTGCTTCCTCGGTGAAACGAGCGGGCTGGGCCGTCCCGGCCGGAGCATGGCGCTGATGTTCGTGTACTACATCGTGGTCCGCGTGCCGCTGGCCGCAGCGCTAGTGCGCACGCCGCTGGCGCTGGACGGGGTCTGGACCGCCGTTCTCATCAGCCACATTGCCGCCGCCGCGCTGGCCGCGGCGCAGGGCCTGTCCCTTCTCAGGACCAAAACGCCGTCCCGCACGGCCCCGAAAGGAGAAGCCGCATGACCGTTCTGTACTTCACCTCCACCGGAAATTCTCTGTCCGCCGCCAAGCGTCTCGGCGGGACGCTGATCTCCATCCCCCAGCTCCTGCGCACCGGTGCGGACTGCGTGGCGGACGACGCCGTGGGCCTTGTGTTCCCGGTGTACGGCCTGTCGGTCCCGCCCATCGTGCTGGAGCTGATGGAGCGGGTAACGCTCCGGACCGGATATCTCTTTGCGGTGCTGACCTACGGGACCTACGCCGCCGGGGCGGGTGAGCAGCTTCTGTCGGCCGCCGCGGCCCAGGGCGGGACGGTTTCCTATCTGAACACTCTGCACATGCAGGAAAACTACCTGCCCGGCTTCGCCATGGAAAAGCAGACGACGCCCAGAACGCAGGCGGATGCGCTGGCGCGGATCTGCGCGGACGTGGCCGCGCGGCGCCGCTGGCTGCGGCCCTGCTCCGGCTTTGACCGCTTCATGACCCAGACCCATCAGAAGAACTACCGCTACCGCCGCGGCGAGGGCGTGACGCAGGCGCTGCGGGTGGAGGCAGGCTGCGCCGGCTGCGGCGTCTGCTCCCGGGTCTGTCCCGCCCGGAACATCCGCATGGAGGGCGGACGGCCCGTCTTTGGACGGGACTGCCTGAGCTGCCTTGCCTGCGTCCAGAACTGCCCCGGCGGCGCGCTGCGCCTGCTGACTGAAAAGAGCGGCGCCCGCTATCGCTGCCCGGACGTCTCGCTGGAGGAGCTGATCCGCGCCAACGGCCCGGCGGAGCCGATGGGCGGCGCATGACCTTGGGGCGGCGGGTGATCTTCACGCGAAAATCAGACAGCGCGGGACGGCATGAATGCCGTCCCGCGCTGTGTTTCGTGCCGTGCTTCGTATCGCAGGCCGTCCGGCCGCTCATTCCTCCTGTAAAAGGGACAGCTCCCGGGCGCGCTGGACCGCCTGCCGCCGGTTCTTCACCCGCAGCTTGCGGTTGATGTTGGTGATGTGGAACTTCACGGTGCCGATCTTGATGTTCAGGTTTTCGGCGATCTCCTCGTTGGTCCGCTCCTGCGAGAGAAGGTAAAGCACATAGCTCTCCACCCGGGTGAGCGGCTCGTAATCCTCCCACGGGCGGCGCAGGTACCGGGGGCACTGTCTGGCCACCTCCATGGCGAGGCCCTTGATCTTCTCGGTAAACGCGTCCGCGCCCACCCGCTCCTCGTACAGGGACAAAAGCCGGACCATGAATTCTCCCTCGTCCGCCAGCAGGCGGTAATAGCCGTACTTCCGGGAGAGGGCCAGCGCCTCGCCGGTGTCCGCGCAGGCCCGGTCCTCGTCTCCCGCCGCCAGCGCGGCTATGGCGGAGAGGGCGCAGCACTCGCAGATGTCCGTATACCGCCGTCCCGGCTCCAGCAGGGCGATCAGCCGCCGGACCAGCACAGCGGCCTTCATGTGCTTGCCGAACACGATGTAGCACCGGGCCTTGATGAGATAGGCGTACACATTCATCATGTAAATGCCCTGATCTTCATCCGGCGCGCGGTCCTTCAGCCAGCTGCGGGCCGCGTCGTAGTCCCCGTCGCTGCACGCGGCCCACGCCTTGAGCGCCTCCAGACTGTCCGTCAGCTCCTCCCAGCCCGTCACGCTGATGCGCCGGCGGATCTTTTCCGCGATCAGTCCCGCGCTGCGGGCCTGCCCGTTCATCAGCAGGATGCGCATTTGCAGCGCCAGCGCCACGAACAGGCAGCGCATATCGTGCATCTGCTCCATAAAGGGGATGGTCCCCGTCACCAGCAGCAGCGCCTTGAAGCACTCATTGCGCTGATAGTACCACTCCGCCAGCGCGATCTCATAGATGCCGGTGGCGCTGGAGCCGTACAGCGCCTCAATGGCGGCGCACACCGGCTCCTTATAGGTGACGATCTTGTCCCCAAAGGTGGAGAAGTCCCGGAAGCCGTTGAGGATACTGGGGCGGCAGGCGGAAATGGTCAAAGACGGCACCGGCCCCGCGTGGGCGGCGGCCAAGGTCTGCACCACGCCGACGAACTGCTCGTCGGTGATGTAGGGCATCACCAGCTCGGTGCTCAGCCGGTAAAACTCCAGATCCGCCGCCTGCCCGCCCTGCGGGGCGCGCAGCATGGAGACATAGCGCTCCGCCTCCCGCAGGTCGCCCCGCATGCTCTGGATCAGCGCCATCACCGGGATGAGCACTGGGCTTTCCCCGATCTCCCGGTCCGTGAGCTGAAAGAGGAACTCCCGCACCGCCCAGAACGCGGGCGCGGAATGAGGACGGGAAAGCTCCCGGATCAGAGTCTCCCGCAGCGTTCCGTTCTGCTCCGCCGCCCGCAGGGCGGCCAGCAGCTCCGTCTCGTCCCGATGCGCCTTGCGCTCGTCCATTTTTCCGTCCTCCTCCCCGCGTTCCTCAGGCGGTCAATACCGGCCCGCCAGATCGTCCAGCAGAAAGACCGGCAGCGTCCACAGCAGGGAAAACGCCAGCAGACGCACCGGGCTCATCAGCTCATAGCTTCCAAGGCCCGTCAGATAAAAGCTCAGCAGCAGGCCCGCCACGCTGGCCAGCAGCGTCAGCGCCGTTCCGGCCCGCACCGCGCGGCACAGGCGGCGGCTGCCCGCCACCGTCTCGGCATAGGGCAGCAGACCCTCCCGCAGCAGCAGCGCCCGTGGCCGCCCCGCGGCGCTCTCCTGCTCGGAATAGGCCAGCCGGTCCGAAAGGGGCGGATACTCCGGCTTCACCTTGGCGGTGAATTTGCGGGCCAGCAGGCCCGGATTCACGTTCGGGTCCCGGGAGGCCAGAATGGGCCGGATGCGGTTTTTCCGCAGCAGCCGCAGCGCCCAGTCCACATTGTCGGAGGGCTTGTACTTCACCGCGAACACCGCGGCCAGCTGCCGGTCGATGGAGAGGAACACCCCCGTCCGCAGGTTCAGTCCGCTGGGCAGGCGCACGTCCATCTTCCGCATGAACGAGGCCGTTCCCAAAAGGACGGTTTCGCCGTGGATGTTGGCGGAAAAGCCGCCCTCCTCATAAAAGCTGAAATCGTCCAGCGGCTGAATGGATCCGCCCTCGGACACCAGCAGATTGTCAAACAGCCGCCGCAGCCCGCAGCCGGAGGCCCGGGCGAGGGATGCGCCGTACGACACGGCCTTACCCATCTCCTCGCCGAACAGCTTCACGCCGTTCAGGCTGACGGTCCCCGGTGGGAACAAGTCCTGATCCGACAGGATCATGGACCGCCTGCGGCTGATCCGCTCCGCCCCAGCGCAGCCCGCCACGGCGCAGCCCGCCTTTTGCAGCCGCTTTGCCAGCCGGGCGGCGGGCAGCGCGTCCGTCAGCGGCAGCATCAGTGCCGCAGACGCCGCCAAAATGGCCGACCAGTTGAGCAGGAAATCCGCGCCGCGCCCCTGTCCCAGCGAGCCGAGGCCCGCGAACACGATGGACGCCACAAATACCACCGGCAGGAACGCCGCCTGCCAGATCTCGGAAAATGAGGGCTTCTCCGCGTCGGTCCAGAAGCCGGGGACGGAGCCAGGCTGTTTGCACGCGCCCTTTTCCAGATCCGTCACCAGATAGGGCGGCGCGGAGTCCAGCGCGGCGGTGCGGAACGTGTCGTACCGCGCCCGCGCCCGCTGGGCGCAGCCCCACTGGCCGAAGAGCAGACCCGCGCAGGCGGGCAGCGCGTACAGCGGGGCGGCGCTGCGTCCGGGCAGCCAGATACCGGCCCCGCAGTCCAGCAGGGCCGCCAGCGCGGAAAACGCCAGCAGCAGCTCGCCGGTGAAATACCGGCGGGCCAGCCGCGAAAAGCCCCGGGCAAACACCCCGCGGCACAAAATGCACATCAAGGCCAAAACGGCGGCGCAGGCGCCTGTCTGCACCTGTGCGTTCCCCGTCCAGACCGGGACGGTATATCCAGCGGCCTCCGCCGCCTGCGGCGCCAGCAATACCAAAACGGCCAGCACCGCCGCCCCCAGCGGACGGCGCGCCCGCCGCCAGCGCTTGAGCGCCCGCTTTGCCGCCTCGTCCAGCGGCTCCTCCGGGCCGATGGGCGGCTCCTCCGGCTCCGGCTCCGGCGGCGGTCCGGGCGGCTCATAGAGCTGCTCCGTCTCCTCCATCCGGACCCGCTTCCGGGAAAACAGCCCCCGGCGGGGGCGGTGATCCGTCTCCAGCGCCTGCCGGTCCATCAGGTCGCCCACCGTCTGGCCCACGGCCTGCTCGATGGGAACGGGCCGGGGCGGCGGGGGAAGCGTCTCCTCCGGCGCTTCCTGTACTTCCTCCCGCTCCGGGGCGGGCGGCTCCGGCGGCTGCGCCGGGGCCTTTCCGGGCGCGTCCTCTCCGGGCGCGTCCGCTTCCGGCGTTTCCTCCGCCGGGGCAGCGGCACTCTCCAGCGCTCCGTCCACTTCGTCGAGGATGTGCCGCCGCCGTCCGCCGCCGTATTCCGCCAGGATCTCCTCCAGAGAATAGTCCCCGTCCGGGGCCACGTCGGTCCCGGCGTTCAGATCCTCCGCGTCGGTCAGGGCGCTGTACGGTCTTTTTCCTTCCTTATCTGCCATGCTGTCTCTCCCACCCGCGCAGGTCCGCGCTCAGGCCCTCTGCCGCACGGCTTCGTACAGCAGGATCGCCGCCGCCGCGGAGGCGTTGAGCGAGTTGAGCTTTCCCCGCATGGGGATGCTGACAAGGAAATCGCAGCTCTCCGCCACGAGACGGGTCATGCCGTCTCCCTCGCTGCCGATGACGATGGCGGCGGGGCCTTTCAGGTCCGCGTCGTAGAGGGAGGTGGTGCCGTCCGCCGCCGTTCCGAAGATCCACATTCCCTGCTTTTTCAGGTCCTTAATAAGAGAGGGGATGTTGGGCACCCGGGCCACCGGCAGATGGGCCACCGCCCCGGCGGAGGTCTTGGCCACCACGGCGGTCAGCCCCGCGCTGCGCCGCTTAGGGATGACGACCCCGTGGGCGCCGGCGCACTCCGCCGTGCGGATGATGGCGCCCAGATTGTGGGGGTCGGAGATCTCGTCGCAGATCACCAGCAGCGGCGCCTCGCCCCGCTCCTGCGCCGCGGCTAGGATGTCCTCCACCGCCGCGTACTCCCGCACGGCGGCCAGCGCGATCACGCCCTGATGGGCGTGGGTCCGGCTCATGGCGTCCAGCTTGCGCCGGTCCGCCTCCACCACCACCACGCCCGCGGCCCGCGCCGTGGAGGCGATGTGGCCCAGCGTTTTGTCCGTCTCGCCCTTGGCGAGGTATATCTTGTCGATGCTCTCTCCGGCGCGCAGCGCCTCGATCACGGCGTTGCGTCCCTCGATCAGGCCGTCCGCCTCGGCGGTGAGCAGATTTTTCTTTTCGTCGTTCATACGTTCTCCTTCAGCGCCCGCGGCGGCCCGCCGCAGGCGGGCGCGAACGGGCCGTCCGCACTAAAATTTTTCCCATTCTCATGTTCCTGATTGTATCACAATTTCCGCATACAATAAAGTGAAATTCACAGAAATTTCACGGAAAAGCAGGCGGCCGTCCTTGTGGGTCCGCGTTTTTTATGATATACTGCATGATAATTTGAGCAAAGCCTTTTGGGGCGCGAAGCTGTAAGGAGTATTCATCGGATGAATCAAAATAACGATCAAAAGAACCGCCGCGGACAGGACGGCGGAAACTGGCGAGGCCTGACCTCCCTGATCTGCTGGGCGCTGCTGCTGACGATCCTCGTCTCCTATGCCGGGTCGTGGTTCTCCGGTGCGGAGGGCAGCTCCTCCGTGGAGATCACCTACACCGAGTTCGTGAACCTGATCGAGAGCGATCAGGTGGCCAAGGTGGAGTTCGACTCCGGCACGGGGCTGGCCCACATCACGCCGGTGGCGGGCTTCACCTATACCGACGAAAAGGGAAAGACCTACGGACCGATGCCCGAGGAGGCGAAGCAGGACTCCGCCGCCGGGACCGGCGACATCGCCGCGGCGGGGCTGAGCGGCCTTTTTGCGGGGCAGAAGCCGCAAAACGACGACAGCTTCCAGCTCTACACCGTGGCCCTCAACGACGACGAACTGATCTCCCGGATGCTGGAGCACAACGTGGACTTCGGCTCGCCCTATACCCCGCCGGTCAGCCCCATCCTCCAGCTCCTCATCACTTATATCCTGCCGTTCGTCATCATGATGCTGCTGCTGTCTCTGCTGTTCCGGATCATGGCGAAAAAGGGCGGCGGCTTCGGCGGGATCGGCGGCGTCGGCAGCGTGGGCAAGGCCAACGCCAAGGTCTATATGGAAAAGTCCACCGGCGTCACTTTCCGGGACGTGGCCGGACAGGACGAGGCCAAGGAATCCCTCACGGAGATCATCGACTTCCTCCACAATCCCCAGAAGTACACCGAGATCGGCGCAAAGCTGCCCAAGGGCGCGCTGCTGGTCGGCCCTCCGGGCACCGGCAAGACCCTTCTGGCCAAGGCCGTGGCCGGCGAGGCGAACGTTCCCTTCTTCTCCATCTCCGGATCGGACTTTGTGGAGATGTTCGTGGGCGTGGGCGCCAGCCGTGTGCGCGACCTTTTCAAGGAGGCCAATAAAGTCGCCCCCTGCATCGTGTTCATCGACGAGATCGACACCATCGGCAAGTCCCGCGACAACCGCATGGGCGGCAACGACGAGCGGGAGCAGACCCTCAACCAGCTCCTTGCGGAGATGGACGGCTTTGACCCCACCAAGGGCGTGATCCTGCTGGCCGCCACCAACCGGCCGGAAGTGCTGGATCAGGCGCTGCTGCGTCCCGGCCGGTTCGACCGGCGCATCACCATCGACCGGCCCAATCTGGCGGGCCGCATCGCCACGCTGGAGGTCCACACCCGCAACATCCGGCTCAGCGAGGACGTGAATCTGAAGAAAGTGGCGCTGGCCACGGCGGGCTGCGTGGGCGCGGACCTTGCCAACCTGGTCAACGAGGCGGCGCTGCGCGCCGTCCGGCTGGGGCGTAAGGCCGTCAATCAGGCGGACCTGCTGGCCGCGTTCGAGCTGGTCATCGCCGGAACGGAGAAAAAGGGCAGCGTCCTGACGGAGTTTGAAAAGAAGCTGGTGGCCTATCACGAGGTGGGCCACGCCATGGTTGCCTATAAGCAGAAAAACACCGAGCCGGTTCAGAAAATCACCATCGTCCCCCACACGCAGGGCAGCCTTGGCTACACCCTGCTGATGCCGGAGGAGGACAAGACCGAGCTGCGCACCCGGGAGGAGCTGACCGCCAAGATCACCGTGTCCATGGGCGGCCGCGCCGCGGAGGAGGTCGTGATGAACACCATGACCAACGGCGCGTCTCAGGACATTCAGGACGCCACGCAGGTGGCCCGGAACATGGTCGCCATGTACGGCATGAGCGACGAGTTTGGCATGATGGCGCTGGCCTCCCGCCGCAGCCAGTACCTCGACGGGGGATACGGCATGGACTGCGCGCAGGATACCGCCGCCGCCATGGATTCCGCCGTGCGGGAGATCCTCAACAACTGCTACAAGCAGGCGGTGGAGATCATCCGGGAGAACCGGGAGGACATGGACAAGGTGGTGGCCTATCTTCTGGAGAAGGAGACCATCACCGGCGCGGAGATGGTGGCCATCATCGAGGGCCGGGACCCGGCGCTGGTGGAGGACGAGTACGCCTCCACCCGGACCCGCTCGCCGGAGATCGAGGCCCCGGCCAAGCACATCCGCATGATCTCTGAAAAGATCGAGCCGCCCGCCCCGGCGGACGGCGGCGCCGGAGAAAAAGCGGACGCCGGAAACGGCTCCGCCGCGCCGGACACGGCAGGGGAGAGCACGTCCCCCGCGGCTGCGCCGGCCAATCAAAACGCGTCCCCCGAGAACGGCACGGCCAACGACCCTGCCCAAACGTCCCCGGCGGACGCGGGAGACGGCGATGCCCAGACGCCGCCGGAGCAGAAATCTTGACCGTTTCCCATTCCGCATAGAACGCGCAAAGCGCCCGGCCAATGGCCGGGCGCTTTTTCGCGCGCGCCGAGATATCTGCCGGTCTTTGCGCTCCGCGGCCCCTGTCCGGCTTTTGTCCGCCGCTCCGCCCATTGCTTTCTCTGCCTGCCGCAGTCTGGCCGTCGCTTCCATCCGGCAGCTCTGCCCACTGTGTTTCTGTTCGCGCCCTCGTTCTCAGGTTTCTGCCGCCGCCTGCCGGTCTCCATCTTGCAGCTTCTACCCTCCGGCAGCCGGCCGCTTTCCCGTGGCGCACAGCAAGTCTCCTTCTTCGTATGCGGCGGCATACGGGCGGCACGTTTTCACAGGCCCCGTCTGTCGATGCAAAGGCTGTCCGCGTCTTTCCGCGCGCACCCGCGCAAAAACCGGCGCGCGGATGCTCTCCGCGCGCCGGTCAAAGCCGTCTGATTTACTTGGGGTCCTTCAGCCGCGCGCTGCCGGACCGCTCCTGATAGCTCTTGGCCACGATCCCGCTCAGCGCCAGCAACGCGATCAGGTTGGGCAGGACCATCAGTCCGTTGAACATATCGCTCAGGTTCCACACCAGATCCACCTTCAGCGCCGAGCCGATGATGATGAACACCACCGCAAGGCAGGCGTAGGGCTTCACCAGCTTCGTGCCGAACAGCGCCTTCACGTTCGTCTCGCCGAAGTAGTACCAGCCGACGATGGTGGAGAAGGCAAAGAACAGCAGGCACACCGCCACGAAAATATTGCCGAAGGAACCGAGCGCCGCGTTGAACGCGGACTGGGCCAGATCGATGCTGGTCAGGCCGCTGTTCCACTGGCCGGAGGAAATGACCACCAGCGCGGTGAGGGTGAGGATGATAAACGTGTCGATGAACACGCCGACCATCGCAACCACGCCCTGCTCGTGGGGGTGATTCACCTTCGCCACCGCGTGGGCGTGGGGCGTGGAGCCCATGCCGGCCTCATTGGAGAACAGGCCCCGGGCCACGCCGAAGCGCATGGCCTTCTGCACGGTGACGCCTGCGATGCCGCCCGCCACAGACTGGGGCGCGAACGCGGAGACGAAGATCAGGCGGAATGCCTCCAGGATCGCGGAGTGGTTGATCGCCAGCACCACCACGCAGCCGATGATGTACAGGCAGGCCATGATGGGAACGATCTTCTCCGTCACGGAGGCGATGCGGCTGATGCCGCCCACGAAAATGAAGAACGCCACGGCTGCGATCACCACGCCCACCACCACGGGGGATGCGCCGAAGGCCGTTTTGAACGCGGAACCGATGGAGTTGGACTGGACCATGTTGCCCATCAGGCCAAGCGCCAGAATGATGGCAACGGAGAAGAAGCCGGACAGGAACGCGCCGAACTTCCCCTTGAACGCCTCTCGGATGTAAAACGCGGGGCCGCCCACGGTCACGCCCCGCTCGTCGCGGGTCTTGTACTTCTGAGCCACCGTCGCCTCGGCGTAAATGGTGGCCATGCCGAAGAACGCGGACACCCACATCCAGAAGATGGCGCCCGGCCCGCCGGAGGCGATGGCCGCCGCCGCGCCGGCGATGTTGCCGGTGCCGACCTGCGCGGCGATGGCCGTGGCCAGCGCCTGGAAAGAGCTCATGCCGCTGCTGTCGGCCTTTTCGCCGTGGAGCGACAGCTCCGCAAACATCCGCCGGAAGCCCTCGCCGAAGTGGGTGACCTGAACGAACTTCAGCCGGAAGGTGAAGAAGATGCCGGTCCCGCACAGGGCAAAGAGCAGGATGTTTTTATCCCACAGTACCCCGTTTACCGCCGCAACCACGGCGCTGATCGTGTCCATCATGTGTGTTTTCTCCTCTTTCTCCTTGGCGCAAAAAAAGAGCCGTCCGAACTGGCCGCTCTGAAGAAAGGGCAGACGCTCACACGCCCCCGGCTCCCGCCGGGTCCGATCAGCCTGCTCTGTCCTTTTGCCTGAGAGTTTCAGCGCCTGCGCGCCTTGCACCTTCGGCACTCATTTCTGAGCTTCTCCAGAGTCCCATATCCGGCCTGTTCCGCAGCGCGGTCCGGGTCGGACGCAGGGGTCGCTTGTCTTTCGCCGTATTGTTTTTTATAGTATACTGTCTTTTTCGGAAATAGTCAACTGTTTTTTCCACGACTGACGTACATTTCGGCCGTGATACGCAGACGCCCAATCATGGCCCGATCCGGAACGGTTCGGAGCGGGTTCGATTCGGAAAGGAGCCGCAGCAAAATGAGCGCGCGGTGACTTTTGAAAAAAGTCGCCGCAAGCGATATGACGCTTGCGGCGATGTGGTGCCGGTGGTGGGACTCGAACCCACACGGAGTCGCCCCCGGCGGATTTTGAATCCGCTACGTCTACCATTCCATCACACCGGCGGGTGTAACAGAGTCATTATACTACGCCGCCGCCGGGATTTCAAGGGATTTTCCCCGTCTTTCCCGCCGCAATTTGCGCGCTTTCCGCCGCAGACGCGCAAACGGGAAGCGCTGCCGCGGCGGCAGCCTGACCGAAAAGGCCCGCGGGAACGGCGCAAGCGCCGTCCCCGCGGGTCAGTGTTCATTGCTCACGAGGCGAGAAGCCACGACCCGTCCGTTCCCTCCGGACTGGCCAGCACCGGCACAAGCTCCGTATCCTTGCCGGCGGCAGTCACAGCCGCCTGAAGATGCTCCACCGCCGAGGCGTTGTCCACGGCCGCGTAGATCCGGTCCGCCAGCGGGGCGATCTCCGCCAGCGACTGGCCGGAAACGCCGGTAGAGTCGCCGGAGAGCAGGAGATCGGCGGGGAGCAGGACGGACAGCTTCACGTCATACTCCGCCAGCGCCGCCTGCATCTGCTTCAAAAACGAGGTGATCTCGTCCGTCAGGCTGTCAGGCAGAGCCGCTGCCGCCGCGCCGTAGTCGATCTTGTTCAGCTTTCCCTCCGTGGGATAGCTCACATCCGTCAGCAGGATCTCGTCAAAGCCCATGGCGGCGCAGCCGGACGCAAGGTCGATCAGGTACTGCCGCGCGGCGGGCTTGGCCGGGTCCAGCCAGCGGTCGCCGTTCCTGTCGTAAAAGACATACCCGCCGGTATTTTTCAGCCCCATGCTCTCCAGCTCCGCGCTGGCAGCGATGGGGTCCCGGAAGCAGGCGATCTCGGCCACGGCATAAACGCCGTCCGCCTTGAGCATGTCGCCCACAGCGGCGCCGGCGCCCTCCACCGTTTTCAGCGCCCCCGGCAGAATGGCCTGGCTGTCCAGATACACCGAGCCGTCCGGAGCCTTGACGGTATAGACCGCCGCATTGCAGCCGCTGTGTCCATCACTGGCCTGCGCCCACGCTTCCGCCCAGTCCGTCAGCGGGCCGACCGGGAGCCGCACCGCGCGGACGTCCGTGCGCTCCGGCTCCTGTATGGTCAGGTTCGCGTCCGGCGGCTCCTCCTCCGACCCGGCGGCAGAGCCTGCGCTCTGGCCCGAGGACCACGGCAGCTCCAGCCGGGGGCGGCCAGAATCGTCGTAGACCACATATTTTTGCAGACGGATCACCGCCGCCGCGCCCACGATGACCAGCACCAGCAAAACCGCCAGCGCGATCTTTCCCCGGGCGCTTTTTCCCCGGTAACTGCTGTAACCTCTGGGACCTGCCATAGCGTTCCTCCGTTTTCTGGGGATCAGCCCTCGATGGCGTCCATCAGCGCCACGCGGCGGGCGTGGCGTCCGCCCTCAAAGTCGGTGCGCAGGAAGACCTTCACCATCTCCAGCGCCAGCTTCGGGCCGGTAAAGCCCGCGCCGATGGCCATCATGTTGGCGTTGTTGTGCTGGCGGCAGAGCTGCGCCTCCAGCGTGTCGGCGCAGTGGGCGCAGCGGATGCCCCGCACCTTGTTGGCCGCAATGGAAATGCCGATGCCGGTGGTGCAGATCACGACGCCCCGCTCGCACTCGCCGGAGGCCACGGCCCGGGCCGCCGCCTCGCCGAACACGGGGTAGTCGCAGCTCTCCGTGGAAAAACAGCCGCAGTCCTTGACCTCAAAGCCGTCCTCCTCCAGCTGGCGTCTGATCTTCTCCTTGAGTTCAAAGCCGCCGTGGTCGCAGCCCAATGCGATCTTCATAGCAAAGCCCTCCCGTTTTCTGGTATTGCCGCGGCGTCCGTCCCGCGGCCGGTACGCTCATCTTACGCCCTCCGGGCCGGAATTGCAAGAGCGCGGCCCGTTAAAGCGCGTGCCAGACCGGCTCCTGCCGCTCAAAGGTGCAGAAGCGGGGGAAGCCGCATGCCCGCAGGAGGGCCTGTCCCTCCCGGATGCCCCTGCCCACGTCCTCCGGGCGGTGGGCGTCGCTTCCCAGCGTGACGATCTCGCCGCCAAGCTCCCGGTACAGCCGCAGCCACCGCTCACCCGGCAGAGGCTGGGCGCCCCGGTTGGTATTGACCTCGATGCCGCAGCCGTTTCCGATCAGCGTGCGCAGGATCTCCTCGATCTGCGCGCCGTAGCGGTCCATGCTGATGTGAAAGCCCCGCTTCTCGTTCATATACCGCAGCGGCAGGGTCAGATGCCCCAGCACGTTGAACTTCCCCCAGCGGGCCATCTTCAAAAGGCCCTCCAGATAGTCCTCCACCTCGGCGTAGCAGGTCTGCTCGTCCGGCTCCCGCAGCCAGCCCATGTCCTTCATCCCGAAGCGGGCGGAGAGCATATGGACCGAGCCGATGACGAAATCGTGGTCCGGGCGGCCCTCCAGCAGACGCTCCGTCCCCGGGATATCCACCGGCGCATCCCCCAGTTCCAGACCCAGCCGGAGCTTTACCGGCCCGTCCCACCGGGAAACGGCGTCCTGAAACTCCGCCGTCTGGCCTGCCCAGTCAAAGCTGGCGCGCAGGGTGGTGGAGCGCAGTTCCACCGGCTCGAAATGGTCCGTGAAGCAGATCTCGTCCAGCCCCGCCGCCGCGGCGGCGCGGGCCATGTCCAGCATGGAGGCGCGCCCGTCGGCGGAGAAGCGGGAGTGGGTATGATAATCAGCCAGATACATGGCGTTCCTCACTTTTTGAACTTCTTGAAAAAGCGCCTGCGGTCCTCATAGTTGTTGTCGCCCACGGAGTCCGCGAATTTCATGAGCGCTTCCTTCTGCGCCTTGGTCAGGTTGCGGGGCGTCTCGATGTAGACGGTCACGTACTGATCGCCCCGGCCCCGGCCGTTGAGCAGGGGGATACCCTTGCCCTTCAGGCGGAAGGTGGTGCCGGTCTGAGTGCCCTCCGGCAGGGTGTATTTCACCTTGCCGTCGATGGTGGGGATCTCCAGCTCCGCGCCGAGGACCGCCTGCGCAAACGTAATGGGCGCCTCGCACAGAACGCTGTTGCCCTCCCGGCGGAACAGCTCGTGGGGCTTGACGGTGATGGTGATGAGCAGGTCGCCCGCCGGGCCGCCGTTCCGGCCCGCGTGGCCCTGCCCGCGGATGGAGATGGTCTGCCCATCGTCGATGCCGGCGGGGATCTTCGCCTCAATGGTGTGGCGGCGGCGGATCATGCCGGTGCCGTAGCAGTCCTTGCAGGGCTTGTTGATGATGCGGCCCTTGCCGCCGCAGCGCTGGCACGGGCCGGTGGACGCAAACACACCCAGCGGCGTCTGCCTGCGGGTCTGGACGGTGCCGCTGCCGTGGCACTCCGGGCAGGTTTCCGGCGAGCTGCCCGGCTCGCAGCCGCTGCCCTTGCAGGTCTCGCAGGCCACGTACCGGTCCACCGTCACCGCCTTTTCGCAGCCGAAGGCCGCCTCCTCAAAGGTGATGGCCAGAGACTGGCGGATACTCTCGCCCCGCTGGGGCGCGTTGGGGTTGGAGCGGCGCTGTGCGCCGCCGAAGCCGCCGCCGAAAAAGCTGCCGAAGATGTCGCCCAGATCGCCGAAGTCAAAGCCCGCGCCGCCGTATCCGCCGCCCGCGCCGAAGTTGGGGTCCACGCCCGCGTGGCCGTACTGATCGTAGCGCGCCTTCTTATCCTTGTCGGACAGGACCTCGTACGCCTCGTTGATCTCCTTGAAGCGGGCCTCCGCCGCCTTGTCCCCCGGATTCAGATCCGGGTGGTTGGCCTTTGCCAGCTTGCGGTACGCCTTTTTGATCTCGTCCTCCGTGGCGCTCCGGGAAACGCCCAGCACTTCGTAGTAATCGCGTTTCTGTTCTGCCATATTGCTGTGCAGGGTCTGCCCCGCGCCCCCCGCCGCAGCGGGAGGGAGCAGTCCTGCTCCTCCTCTCCGTCCGGCAGCGGGCCGTCTGGCCGCGGACCGGGCAAATACAGGGTATGCGGAGCCGCCGATCCGGCAGCTCCGCATTCCGTATGATCGTTACTTGTTGCCGTTCTTCTTGTCGTCGTCGTCAACGACCTTGTAATCCGCGTCGTAATACTGGCCCTGCTGGCCGCCGGCGTTCCCGCCGGGCTGGCCGCCCATGTCGGGGCCGGGCTGACCCTGCTGGGGGCCGGCCTGCTGATAGAGCTTTTCGCTCACGGCGTAAAACGCCTGCGTCAGCTCCTCGGTGGCGGACTTGATGGCCGCGGTGTCGGTTCCCTTCAGGACCTCCTTGAGCTTGTCGATGCCAGCCTGAACCTTGGCCTTGTCGTCCGCGGGGATCTTGTCGCCCATCTCGCCCAGCGTCTTTTCGGACTGATAGACCATCTGGTCGGCCTGATTGCGGATCTCGACCTCTTCCTTGAGCTTGGCGTCCTGCGCGGCGTACTGCTCCGCTTCCTTCACGGCGCGGTCGATGTCGTCCTTGCTCATGTTGGTGGAGGAGGTGATGGTGATGTGCTGCTCCTTACCGGTGCCAAGATCCTTGGCGGAGACGTTCACGATGCCGTTGGCGTCGATATCGAACGTGACCTCGATCTGAGGCACGCCGCGGCGGGCCGGGGCGATGCCGTCCAGATGGAAGCGGCCCAGAGACTTGTTGGCCGCGGCCATCTCGCGCTCGCCCTGCAGGACGTTGACCTCAACGGAGGTCTGGTTGTCCGCGGCGGTGGAGAACACCTGGCTCTTCTTGACGGGGATGGTGGTGTTGCGGTCGATCAGCTTGGTGAACACGCCGCCCATCGTCTCGATGCCAAGGCTCAGGGGCGTCACGTCCAGCAGCAGCAGTCCCTTCACGTCGCCGGTCAGCACGCCGGCCTGAAGCGCCGCGCCCATGGCCACGCACTCGTCGGGGTTGATGCCCTTGAACGGCTCGCTGCCGGTAAAGTTCTTCACGGCCTCCTGCACGGCGGGGATACGGCTGGAGCCGCCCACCAGCAGGACCTTGGACAGGTCGCTGGGCTGCAGGCCTGCGTCGGACATGGCCTGACGCACGGGGCCCATGGTGGCGTCCACCAGATGGCTGGTCAGCTCGTTGAACTTGGCGCGGGTCAGCGTCACGTCCAGATGCTTGGGGCCGTTGGCGTCGGCGGTGATATAGGGCAGGTTGATGTTGGAGGAGGTCACGCCGGACAGCTCGATCTTGGCCTTTTCGGCGGCTTCCTTCAGCCGCTGCATGGCCACCTTGTCGCCGGTCAGGTCCACGCCGTCGGTCCGCTGGAACTCGCTGGCCAGATACTTCATGATGCACTCATCGAAATCGTCGCCGCCCAGACGGTTGTTGCCCGCGGTGGCCAGCACCTCGATCACGCCGTCGTCGATCTCCAGAATGGAGACGTCGAACGTGCCGCCGCCCAGATCGTAGACCATGATCTTCTGGGCCTGCTCCTTATCCACGCCGTAGGCCAGCGCGGCGGCGGTCGGCTCGTTGATGATGCGCTTCACGTCCAGACCGGCGATCTTGCCGGCGTCCTTGGTGGCCTGACGCTGAGAGTCGGTGAAGTAAGCGGGAACGGTGATGACCGCCTCGGTGACGGGCTGGCCCAGATAGGCCTCCGCATCCGCCTTCAGCTTCTGAAGGATCATGGCGGAGATCTCCTGCGGCGTGTAGGACTTGCCGTCGATGGTCACCTTATGGTCGGTGCCCATCTCACGCTTGATGGAGGAGATGGTCCGGTCAGGGTTCGTGATGGCCTGACGCTTTGCCACCTGACCGACCATGCGCTCGCCGGTCTTGGAGAACGCCACGACGGACGGGGTCGTGCGGTTGCCCTCGGCGTTGGCGATGACGACGGCCTCGCCGCCCTCCATGACCGCCACGCAGGAGTTTGTCGTACCCAGATCAATACCGATTACTTTAGACATAATGAAAACCTCCTATTAGAAACAAATCATTTTGTTTTGAACCAATTCAGTTGGCCACGCGGACCGTTGCGAAGCGGAGGACTTTGTCGCCCAGCATGAACCCCGCCTGAAACACGTCCGCCACCACATTCTCGCCAAGGCTCTCGTCCTCGATGTGCATGACGGCGTTGTGCCGGTTGGGGTCAAAGGGCTGGCCCAGCGCCTCCATCTCGGTGACGCCCAGCTTCTTCAGGATCTCCTTGTACTGGTTGAAGATCAGCTCCAGCCCCTTTTTGTGGGGGGAATCCTCGCCGCCCTCGGTCTTCATGGCGCGCTCCAGATTGTCGTAGACCGCCAGAAAGGGGAGAATGGTGTCCGCCTTGGCGTCCTGATAGACGGTTTCCTTTTCCCGGGTGGTCCGCTTGCGGTAGTTGTCGTACTCGGCGGTGAGCCGGGTGAACTGATCCGTCACCGCCGCAAGCTGCTTGGCGGCCAGTTCTGCGGCCTCCATCTGTTCCCGGGTCAGGGTATAGGTTTTTTCCTTCTTCTTGGACTCCTTCGGCTCCTTTTTGGACTTCTCGTCCTTTTTCGGCTCCGCCTGCCGGGCCTCCGGCTGCTTTTCGGGCTGCGCCGTTTCCTCCGGCGCGCCCTGCTCTTTCTTTTCTTCGCTCACGTTGTCGGTTCCTCCTTTTTAGAAGGCAGATCCTTCTTTCCAAACATCCGCGACATTCCCTCCGCAAAATAGCTCAGGCGTGCGGTAACGGCTGCGTAATCCATCCGCGTCGGGCCGACCACGCCGATCAGCCCCCGCATATCGTCTCCGATATCATAGCTGGCGACCACCACGCTGGTGTCCACCAGGGCTTTGCTCACATTTTCCGGCCCAATCAGGATCTTCATGGGCGCGTTTTCATCCGGCGCGGGAAGCTCCGCCTGCTCGTCGCTGAGATAGCTGATAAGCTCGTGGGCCTTTCCGGCGTCCTGAAATTCCGGCAGCTTCAAAAGGCGGCTGGCGCCCACGGTCTGCACCTCCCGCCGTCCGGCCTCGTCCAGCGTGTCCGCCGCGTAGGTCACAATCTGACTGAGCAGCAGGAACTGCTCCGGCGGAAGCTGATCCGTCATGTGCAGGAGCCGCTGGCTCATCTCGTCGGCGGAGCAGTTGATGAAGTGGGCGTTGAGCAGGTTGGCCAGCGCCGGGGCCTGATCGGCGCTCAGCGCCATCTGGAGTCGCAGGAGCTGGCTCTTTACCCGGTTGTCGCCCATCAGCAGGACGACGATGAAGCTCTTTTCATCCACCGGCAGCAGCTCGAAGTGCCGGGCGAAAAAGGTCTTGCGGCCCGTGGCGGCGGTGTAAACGGGATAGCCCGCCAGCGCGCTGACGGCCTTGCCCGCCTGCGCCATCACCCGGTCCAGCTCCTCCATCTTCAGCGTCAGCGCGGCGTTGAGCTTCTCCGTCTCCGCCACGCTGAGCTTCTGGCGCTCCATCAGCTCGTTGACGTACAGCCGGTAGCCCTTGGGGGAGGGGATGCGTCCGGCGGAGGTGTGGGGCTGCTCCAGATAGCCCTGCTCCACCAGATCCGCAAGCTCGTTGCGGATGGTGGCCGAGCTGATCCGCCCGCCCATCTGGGCGGCGATGGCCTTTGAGCCGACCGGCTCCGCGGTGGAGACGTAATCCTCCACCACCGCCTTTAGTATCTGCTTTTTTCGGTCTGTCAGTTCCATATTCCGCTCCTTACCAGAACGGCAAAATGAAGATTAGCACTCATTCTCCCCGAGTGCTAAAGCGAGTTTACCACTCTGCAAAACGATTGTCAATGGACGGATATAAACAAATTGTAAATAAACCGCCGCGCCCAGCGCGGGCCGCGCGAAACGGGGCGGAACCGCCCGGTTTCCGGAGGTTTCCGCCGGTCAAAACCGGCCGATCTCCCCGCAAAACCGGGGCAGAGGGCGCGAAACGGCCCGGATCGAACGATCCGGGCCGTTTTCACAGCTTTTCGGGGGCTTTACGCGTTGGGCGCAGTCTGCGCGGCGGCAGCCTTCGCTTCCGCGGCGGCCTTGGCCTTCTCAGCCTGAGCCTTCTTGATCTCCTTGTACTTGGCCTTCTCCTCGGCGGTCGCCTTGGGCAGGATCGCGTCGCGGGGGCAGACCTTGGTGCAGAGCTTGCAGCCCACGCACTTGGAGTAGTCGATGACGGCCACGCCGTCCACCACGTGGATGGCGTCCTTCTTGCACTCCTTCTGGCACAGGCCGCAGCCGATGCAGGAGCTGGCGCACACGTTCATGGCGGCCTTGCCCTTGTCCTTGTTGGCGCAGGCCACGTGGACCTTCTTGGACGCCGGGACGGAGACGATCAGCTTGCGGGGGCAGGCGGAGGCGCAGGCCATGCAGTTGGTGCACTTCTCGGGATCCACCACGGCGGCGCCGTTGGCGCCGATGGTCATGGCGCCGAACTTGCAGGCGTTCACGCAGGAGCCGAAGCCCAGGCAGCCGAACTCGCAGTCCAGCGGACCGGCGGCCACCTTGGTGGCGGAGATGCAGTCATGCACGCCGCGGTACTCATAGCGCTTCTTGGCGTTGGTGCCGCCGTTGCAGCGGACGAACGCCACCTGACGCTCGCCGGAGGGAGCCTCCATGCCCATGATCTTGGCGATCTCCGCCGCGTTGGCGGGACCGGCGGGGGCGCAGGCGTTCACGGGAGCCTTGCCGGACAGAATGGCGGCGGCGCAGCCCGCGCAGCCGGGATAGCCGCAGCCGCCGCAGTTGGCGCCGGCCAGATGGCTGAGGATGGCCTCCTCGCGGGGGTCCTTTTTCACTTCAAAGATCTTGGATGCCACGGACAGGATCAGTCCGAACAGCGCGCCCAGCGCGCCCAGCACCACGATCGCAGCAATTACATTTCCCATTTTCGCGCCTCCTTACCAGACCTGCAGGCCGGAGAAGCCCATGAATGCCAGAGCCATCAGACCGGCGGTGACCAGAGCGATGGGGAAGCCGTCCCAGCACTTGGGATACTCGGCGAACACCAGCCGCTCACGAATGCTGGCAAACAGCACGATCGCCAGCAGGAAGCCCAGGCCGCCGGTGATGCCATAGACCACGGACTCGATAAAGTTGTAGTTGTTCTGCACGTTCAGCAGCACCACGCCCAGAACGGCGCAGTTGGTGGTGATAAGGGGCAGATACACGCCCAGCGCGGTGTACAGCGCGGGCATGGACTTTTGCAGGAACATCTCGATGAACTGCACCAGCGCGGCGATGACCAGAATGAAGGCCACGGTCTGCATATAGTCCAGACCGAGAGGCCCGAGGATGAACTGATCCACCACATAGCACACGGCGGAGGCAAGGCCCATGACGAAGGTCACGGCGATGCCCATGCCGACGGCGGTGTCCACCTTCTTGGAAACGCCCAGGAACGGGCAGCATCCCAGGAACTGAGAGAAGATGAAGTTATTGACGAGGATCGCGCCCAGCGTGATCGAAAGCAGCGTAAAGATCTCCATTATTTGCTCTCCTCCTCTTTCTTGGGTCTGGCCAGCGCCCACTGCATGGCCGCGATCAGGCAGGCCAGCACCATGAAGCCGCCCACAGGCAGAGTCAGCATGCCGATGCCGAACTCAGAGGGGAAGATCTGGATGCCCTCGCCGCCGTTGAGAATGCCGCCGCCGAAAGCGCCCTTGCCGAGGAACTCACGGATGATGCACATGGCCAGCAGGACCAGCGTGTAGCCGATGCCCTGAAAGATGCCGTCGAACGCGGAGGCGACCACGCCGTTCTTGTAGGAGAACGCCTCAGCGCGGCCCAGAATGATGCAGTTGACCACGATCAGGGGAATGAACACGCCCAGAGACTCGGACAGGGTGGGAACGAACGCCTGAAGCAGCAGGTCCACGCAGGTCACGAAGCCGGCGATCACCACGATGAACATGGCGATACGGATCTTGTCGGGGATGATCTTCCGCATGGCGGAGATCAGGATGTTGGACAGGGTCAAAATGATCGTAACGGCGACGCCCATGCCCAGGCCGTTGAAGAAGGAGGTCGTGATGGCCATGGTGGAGCACATGCCCAGCACCTGCACCAGAACGGGGTTCTGGGTCAGCAGACCTTCCTTGAATTGCTTACCGATATTCATGTTTCACGTCCTCCTCTCAGCCGATGGCGCCGGCGGCGGCCAGCGCGGCGTTCACGCCCGCAGTCACGCCCTTGCTGGACACGGTGGCGCCGGTAATGGCGTCCACATCCGTGCCGACGGCCAGCGCGCCGTTGGCGGCGGTCTTGCCGATGAACTGGTCCAGAACGCCGGTGCCGCTGGGCAGGGGGTCGTTGTTCATGACCTTGGAGCCGATGCCGGAGGTCTCGGAGTTCTTGACGATGGAAACGCCGGTGACGGCGCCGTCGGTATCCACGCCGACCATCATCTCGATGCTGCCCTGAGAGCCGGAGGCGATCACCTTGAGCGCGTAGCCCACGGTCTGGCCGCCGGACTGCGCCTCATAGACGGAATCCAGCGTGCCGTAAGCGGACGCGGCGGAGGTCATGGCGTCGGTCAGCTCCATGGGATCGGAGAAGCTGTCGGCCGTGATGATCTGCTTCATGGCCGCCTCGGTCTTGGCCCAGTTGCTGGCGGCGATGGGGCCGGCCGTGACGCTGTTGACCAGCCCCAGAAGGCCGGCAACGACCACGCAGGTGAGGAACAACGTAACGGTCAGCTTAATGATGTACTTGGGGTCCATATCGACCTTTTCCTTGGTCTTGACTACCTGGCTCATTTCGCAGCCGCCTCCTTCTTCTCGGATTTGACGACGCCGAAGCGCTGCGGCTTGACGCACTTGTCGATCAGGGCGGTCAGCAGATTCATCAGCAGGATGGAGTAGCAGACGCCCTCGCTGTAGGAACCGAAATAGCGGATGAACACGGTGACAAGGCCGCAGCCCACGCCGTAGATCAGCTGGCCCTTGGAGGTGATGGGAGAGGTGGCGTAATCCGTGGCCATGAAGAACGCGCCCAGCATCAGGCCGCCGCCGAACACATTGAACAGCATCCAGGTCACGGCGTCGTTTCCGCGGGGGAAGATCAGGGTCAGGACGGCCACCGTGGCGATGTAGGCCACGGGAGTATGCCAGGTGATGACCTTGCGGGCCAGCAGATAGATGCCGCCGGCGATGACCAGCAGGGCGGAGATCTCGCCCATGGAGCCGCCGATGCGGCCAAGGAACATATCCGTCAGGGTCACGCCGCTGTCCAGCAGGCCCTGCAGGTTATTGGCGTGCAGATAGGCCATGGGGGTGGCCGCCGTCACCACGTCGGCAGAGGAGCCGAAGATGGGGGAGGCGGACTTGAACGCGGCCCACGTGGTCATGGACCCGGCGAAGGAGGCCAGCAGCGCGGCGCGGCCCACCAGAGCGGGGTTCACGAAGTTCTTGCCGATGCCGCCGTAAAGCTGCTTGGCCACGACGATGGAGAAGAACGCGCCCACGATGATGGCGTAGTAGGAAACGCCCACGGGGCAGACGAAGGACAGGAGCATGCCGGTGACCACCGCGGAAAGGTCGCCCACGGACTGGGGCTTTTTCAGCAGCGTGCGGTACAGCCACTCCCACACCACGCAGGCCACCACGCTCACGCAGGTGACGGCCAGCGCCCGGATGCCGAAGGCCCAGACGGCCCAGACCAGCGCGGGCAGCATGGCGATAATCACGTCCAGCATGATGGAGCGGGTATTTTCCGCAGCGCGGATATGCGGAGAAGACGTGGCGATCAGTTTCAAATTCTTATAGTCGGTCATCTCTCACGCCTCCTTCTTCTCTTGTTTGGCGGCCGCTTCGGCGGCGGCCTTCTCCGCGGCGGCCTTGTCGGCAGCCGCCTTGTTCTTGACCAGCTGCTTGGCGGTCTTGAACATATGGACCAGATGCATCCGGGCGGGGCAGGCGTAAGTGCAGGCGCCGCACTCCATGCAGTCCATGATGTGGGCCTCGTTCAGCTCATCCACCATGCCCTTGGACGCGTACTGATACATGAACAGAGGCTCCAGATGCATCGGGCAGGCGGCCACGCACTTGCCGCAGCGGATGCACTGGGGATGCTCAACGGTCTGCTCCTCGTTCTCGCAGAAGGCGAGGATGGCGCCGGTGCCCTTGGCCACGGGGATGTCCGCAGTGTACTGGGCCATGCCCATCATGGGGCCGCCGGCGATCAGCTTATAGGTGCCGTCCTTCACGCCGCCGCAGGCATCCAGCAGGTTGGCCACGGGCGTGCCGATGGGGCACTCCAGGTTCTTCGGGTCGATGATGCCGGAGCCGGACACGGTGACGATCTTGCGCACCACGGGCATACCGGTGGTGATGGCCCGGAAGATGGCGCAGGTAGTGTTGATGTTGAAAACGGCGCAGCCGATGGCGGCGGGCAGTCCTCCCGGCGGGACCTGCTTGCCGGTAACGGCCTGACAGAGCTGCTTCTCACCGCCCTGGGGGTACCGGCAGCGCAGGGGCTGCACCACCACGGGGGCGTGCTTCTCGGCAATGACCTTGTTCATGGCGTCGATGCCGTTCTGCTTGTTGTCCTCAACGCCGATCACGACCTTGTCCACGCCGAACATCTTGGCGAGATAGACCGCGCCGCCGATGATCTCCTCGGGCCGCTCCAGCATGGTGCGGTGGTCGCCGGTGATGTACGGCTCGCACTCCGCGCCGTTGATGATGACGGTATCCACCTTGCCGATACCGCCGGAGATCTTCACGTGGGTGGGGAATGTGGCGCCGCCCATGCCGACGATGCCGGCGTTCTTGACGATCTCCACCATTTCCTCGGCCGTCAGGGCGTTGGGATCGGCGGGGGCCTTGACCTCCTCGCTGATCTCGTCCTTCATATCGTTTTCAATGATGACGGACATCATGTTGCCGCCCATGGAATACGGGCGGGGTTCCACGGCCTTGACCGTGCCGGAAACGCTGGCGTGGATCGGCGCGCCCAAACCGTGGAATTCGCCGATCTTCTGGCCGACCTTCACGTGGTCCCCAGCTTTGACGGTGGGGGTGCATGGAGCGCCGAAATGCATGGACATGGGAATGACCACCTCAGCCGGGGGTGCCAGCTGTTCGATGGCCTTTTCATTGGTGGCGGCTTTCATGTCGTGGGGATGAACGCCGCCAAAGAACGCTTGTGCCATAGTTTTCACCTCATTTTTAGTCCTGGTTAGAGCCCCGAAAAGCCACTCTACCACATACTGCGTTTTATTTTACACCAAAAAAAAATAAATGTCCAGACTGTGAACTCCTGTTTTCGCGGAAATTTGTTCTTTTTTTAACGAATCTTACAATTTCAGCAAATTCTTTAATCCGCCTTGTCAAGCCGCCCGCCGCGTGATACACTGACATCACATCGTATGCGGCGTCTGCCGCGCGCATAATCCCCAGAGAGTAAACATGCCGTCAAATCGGCGGCTCGGAAGGAGTTTTTATCATGACGGAGATCATTGACCGCCGCGGGCTGAAAGCCGAAATGCGGGAGCTGCTGCGCGGCGCGCAGGTGGACCCCAGAATGTTCGCGGCGCTGTTCCTGCTGCTGACCGCGGCGCTGGGCGCTCTCGATTCGCTGGTCTCCGGCGGCACGACCGCCGGAAATCCGCTGAGCCTGTTCGTCCGCATCCTGACCTCTCTGCTCAGCGCGGTGCTGTCCGTGGGCTTTGTGCTCTACTGCATGGCGGTGCGCCGGGGCCAGCGAGCGGAGTACCTCACGCTGTTCGACGGGTTCACCTTCGCCGGGCGGATCATCGGGCTGGCTCTTTTGCAGGCGCTGTTCATCACCCTGTGGTCCATGCTGTTCGTGATCCCCGGCATCATCGCGGCGTACCGCTATCAGTTCGCCTACTTTAATCTGTGCGAAAACCCGGAGCTGGGCTGCATGGACGCGCTGGAGATGAGCAAGCAGCAGACCATGGGCTACAAGGGCCAGCTCTTTTCTCTGGATCTGAGCTATCTGGGCTGGGGCCTGCTGGCGTCCCTGCCCGCCGGTATCTGGACCAGCTACGTTACCTATTCCTCCGCGTTCTCCATTCTCTATGGGACCGGATACGCCTCCCTGTCCACCGGGGCCTCGCTGGGCGTGAGCCTGCTGTGCAGCCTGTGGAGCGTGGCGGTGCAGGTCTTTTATCTGCCCACGTATCAGTGTGTGCAGCTCGGTTACTACGAGGTGGCCAAGCGCACCAGCGGCGTTTCGCCCATCTCCGCGTCTGACCGCCCCGATTCCAACGGCTTCGATCTCTGAGCCGCCGGTCTGTTCCGGCCTTTGCATATACATTATAATTATAATTATAAATAAAATAGACGAACGCATGGCGGCTGCCTTCGGCAGCCGCCATGCGTTTTTCGTTTGTCCCGCGCCGGAGCGCGGGGCATGGAACCCGTTTAAAACATGAAGCGCGTGCGGAACGCAGGACAGGAATGCGCTTTGCGTCAGTCGTCCCGGCGGGTCTCCGCGATGCGGCGCAGGCTCTCCATGGCATCGCCGTACTGGTGGTTCGCGGCGGCGCTGGGGTTGCCCCGCAGGATGCGCAGGGCAGGGCGGTAGCTTCCGGCCGTTCTGGCCCGGACCGCCGCCTGCCGCTCCCGCAGGCGGCGCACCGCCGCGTCCAGCTCCTCCCGCTTCTGGGCGGCGGCCTGCGTGCCGTCGGCCAGCTTATCGCGGCAGCTCTCCAGCGCCGCGGCCACGTTCTCCAGCGCACTGAGCTTCGCCTCGGACAGGGTCCGCACCGCCTGCGCACAGCGCTCCTCACGCCGCAGCTTCCGCTCCGCGCGGGCCTCGGCCCGCTCCTGCCGCTCCGCCTTCAGCCGGTCCCGCAGCAGGATGCGCTCCACCTGCGTCCGGTCCCGGAACTTCTGAAGATCGTCCTCCGCAAACGCGGAGATGATCTCCGCCCGCCGCGCAAGGCGGCGCAGTTCCTCGTTTTCCTCCGTGAGCTTTTCCAGTATGGCCCGCAGGTCCAGCGCCGCCCGCACGGACTGCATCACGTCCGCGCCGAACGCCGCCATCAGCGCCAGCGTCAGCGGGGCGGTCAGCGCGGCGGGAATGTCCAGCACCAGCCGCTCCACCGGCGGATGGATGACCCGCACCAGCAGGATGGAGAAAAAGCCCCACGCGATGCTGCTGCTCAGGCAGATGTAGCCGTTGAGATTCAGCTTCTGATTGGAGTAGTCCCAGTAGCGCACCTTGAACAGCCGCTCCATCACCGCGCCGGTGACGTATTCCAGCAGCGTGGCCGCCGCCGTGCCGCAGACGTAGAGCGCAGCGGTGTGCGTCCGCACCGGCAGCGTGAAGATCAGAATGATGATGGCGCCGAAGCCGTAGATCGGCAGCAGCGGCCCGTGCAGAAAGCCGCGGTTCACCCACCGCCGCTGGCGGGCGGAGACGTAGCACGACTCCCACAGCCAGCCGCACAGGCAGTAAAAGAAAAAGAACAGGACCCACTGGTCCGCCGTATAGGTGCGCAAGGCCGGTCCTCCTTTACGGAAATATGTCAGGTCAGTTTACTCCAAAGCCGCCGGGAAATCAACCGGAAACGTGTGAATTTTTTGCACGGACGCGGTGCGCGGCCCGGCCCCGCAGGCATTGGGGGCCGGGCCGCGCGTTTCCGTCCGGCTCAGAGCAGATTGTAGAGGATCTTGGCCATCTGTCCGCGGGTGATGGAGCGGTTGGGGCGGAACGCGCCGTCCTCATAGCCGCTGACCACCTTCTGGGCCAGCATGGTGCGGATGTAATAGGCGGCGTAGGCCGGGATACTGTCCGCGTCGGTAAAGCTCAGCTCCGCCTGCGCATAGCCTTTGCTCTGCGTCCGGCCGATCATGGTGGCGGCCTGCGCGCGGGTCAGGCTGCCCGCCGGGTGGAAGTAGAGCTTTCCGTTCTCCTGCGACCCGGTGAGCACGCCCATGGAGTAGAGCGCCTTCACCGCCGTCCGGGCGTACTCTCCAATCTGGTCGCTGTCGGCGAAGGGAAGCGTCACGTCCTCATACTGCGCGCCGTCCACCCCCAGATACCGATAGAGCATTACGGCAAACTGCTGGCGCGTAATGGACTGGTCGGGGCGGAACGTGCCGTCCTCAAAGCCGGAGGTGATCCCGGCGGTCTTGAGCCAATCCACATACGTTCCGGCCCAATAGCCCGCCGTGTCGCGGAACTGGGCCTCGCCGCCGGCGGCGGCAATGTCGCAGGAGGCACGGCCGATGTTGCCGGAGGCGTCCCGGGCGGTGACGGTGACCCGGTGGGCGCCGGTCCCCTCCAGCGTGAGCTGGGCGGTCAGCGCGCCGGTGGACTCGTCGTAGGTAAAGGCCGCGGCTTTGCCGTCCACGGTGACGGACACGCCGCTCTTGGCGGGATGACGGTCCGCCGCGTCGCTGAGCTTGGCGGTGAGCGCTCCGCCGGAGACGGAGGCGGTCACCTCCGGCGGCGTCTCGTCCGCGATGCCGTTATAGGACGCAACGATCTGGTCCAGATACACCGTTCCGGCAGACGCGGTGACGGAGCCGTCCTCCCGCAGGAGCTGCATCAGCTTGAAGCCCTCCAGCGCGGCGGTCCCGGTGGGCAGCGGCACGGTGAGCTGCCGCCAGCCGGAGAAGTCCAGCGTACCAAGAGACGTTTCCGTTGTGTTGGTCCCGTCGGTGGTCAGCGCCGACAGAACGCTGCCGGAGTTGTCGCCGTACAGCCACAGGTTGAGCTGCGTATAGGCGCTGCCCACGGCCATGGGCTGGGCAAAGAGGATGGAAGCCGTGCCGTCCGCGCCGATGGTATAGCTCATGGCGCCTGCGGCTTTGCCGTATTTCACAAAGTTCGCGTCCGTGGTCCGGGTCAGGGTCCCGCCGTAGCTGTAGGATGCCAGCGGGGGAGCCTGCGTCTCAAAGTCCTCCACTGCGGCCAGCGCAAGGTGGGAAACGGTAACGGAGACGGTCGCGCTCCTGCCGCCCGCGGAGACGGTCAGCGTGCCGGTGCCGGGCGTTCCGGCGGTGAATTTTCCGGTCTTATCCACCGTTCCCAGCCCGTCGGAGACCGTCCAGGTGAACGCCTCCGGGTCCGCCGTCAGCGCAAGATGGCGATAGACAGCGGAAGCCGTGAGCTGCACGGTGCCGCCGGGAGCGGCCGTCAGGGTGGTGACGGCGGTGGAGCCGTTTTTCACCGTGATGGCGTCCGGCGTGGCGATGGCGTGGACCACCGTGGAGCCGCTGTGCCCGCTGCCGGAGGCCGTCACCGTCACGTCGCCGCCGGAGGCGGGCGTGGTCAGCACGTCCCCGGCGATCTCGCCGGCGCTGGCGCTGAGGGTGTAGGACGCGCCGCTCATGGGGATGTAATTCGTGTCCACCGGGGCGGCGGAGAGCGTCACCTTGCTCCCGGCCAGAACATAGCTGCTGTCGGCGGAGACGTAGAAATGGTCCAGCTGGCCGCTGGAGCTGCCGGACGCGACAAGGAACACCTGATTGCTCACGGCCCGTTCGCTCCCGCCGGAGGGGCGGTTCACCGCGGCGGCGGAGACGGCGTCCGGCATGGTGGCGGTGAGCGTGGTGGAGCCGCCGCCGTCCAGACAGATGGCGGACACACAGCCAAGCTCCGCCAGCCGTTCGCCCACCTGCGTCAGCGACGCGCCCACGGAGTGGCCGGGCTTGCGGCCGTCCACAGTGTAAAACACCAGCGTGCCGTCGGCCTTCTGGCCCAGCGCAGTGCGGGGGTTTACGCCGGAGGGCAGACCGGAGACCACCGCGCCGTTCTGCACCAGCGCGTACAGTGCGCCCACGGCGTACTGCACGTCCAGCCAGTCTCCCGACGCGGGCGCGGCGGTAACGGTGATCTGCGCGCCGACGGGAATGTTTTTGAGAGCGTTGAGGTAATAGCTGTCTGCCTGCGCGTTGGCGGACAGAACCGCCTTGCCCTCCGGGACGGCGGTGCCGGACACGTCGGTCAGAACGCTCTCCACCCGCAGCGTCAGGGGGCTTCCGCTCATGGCGAGGGAGCCGCTCTCCACCGCGCACACCACGTCCACGCCCGGCTCGGTGGTGCCGGTGGTGTGCTTGGAGTTGAACTCATGGGTGTAGAGGTAGATCCCGCCGCCGGAGACGCGGGCCTTGTTCACGGCGGCGAGCTGGCGCACCACCTGCGTGGGAAAATCCGAATTGTCCAGCATGGCGTAGCCCAGATCCGCCGTGACTTTGATCTGAGGCTTCCCGATCACGGCGGAGCCGTCCGCCCGGAAGCCCGCGGCCCAATAGCCGCCGTCGCTGCTTTTCAGCTCGCCCCCGGCCACCACCACGCCGATGGGCAGGCCGTTGTTGACGTTATAGAAGTCTCCGTTCATCCCTGCCACCACGCGGTAGCCCTGACTCTCCAGTGCGGACGCAGCGGAGGAGACGGTATTGCACGCGGTAAGAGTGCTGCCGTATGTAACGATGGGCGTGACGGCGGAGCTGGGCGTATAGGTCACAAGGTTCTCCGTCCGCAGATCGTTGTAAGCGGAGCTCCAGAACACATTCGTGGAGAGCTGGGTCTGCCGATGCACCTCCGTGTCCCGCTGGGTCAGATCCTCGCCCAGCGCGGCGGACGCGGCGGCAGGGACCGCCGCAGTATACAGCATCAGCGCGGAGATCGCGCAGGAAAGTGCGCGGCGCAGGTAATCGTTCATGGTTTCGTTTTGCCTCCATAGTCTTGTCCGGCCCCAGCGCGGGCCGGCCGGTCTTGCAGCTTCAACAACGCTTTCAGGATATCACGCTTTCCGGGAAAAGTAAATCCCGCCGGGGCGGCGCGGGCCATGCAATCTCTGGAAGATCGACCGCAGCCAGACGACCCCTCCCATTATAAAGACGCTCCCGCGCGAAAAAAGTTGCAGACCGCCGGAGCGCTGGGCGCTCCGGCGGTCCCGTATTTCGTCAGCCGCTCCGGCTCATTCCTCCGCTTCCTTCAGCCGGTCCTTCAGCGGGCTTTCCATGGCCCCGTGGATCGCGGCCGCGTCCTTATACCGCTGGACGGCGGCGGCGGCGTCCTTCACCGGGGTGATGGTACCCGCGCCGGCCACGCAGCCGCCGGGGCAGGCCATGCCCTCCAGCAGATACCCGTTCCGCTTTCCGGCCCGGGCCATCATCAGCATCTTTTTGCATTCCTTCAGGCCGTCGCCGAACTCGGTCAGGATCTCCCGGTCCGGGTCCAGCTCCTTCGCGGCCTCCACCACCGCGGCGGCCACGCCGCCCACCACGGCAAAGCCCCGGCCCGCGCCGGTGCCGATGGTGAAATCGTCCGCCGGGTCCTCGGGAAGCTGGGAAAAATCAATGTCCTTGGCGTCGAACATGCCCTGAAGCTCCTCAAATGTGAGCACATAGTCCACATCGGAGCGGACGGACTTGCGGTTGGCCTCCAGCTTTTTGGCGGCGCAGGGGCCGATAAAGCAGATCCGTGCGTCCGGATGGCGCTTTTTCACCAGCCGGGCCGTGATGACCATGGGCGTGAGCGCCATGGAGATATAGTCCTTGAACTCCGGGAACAGCTTCTTGGCCATCACGCTCCACGCCGGGCAGCAGGACGTGCCCATAAAGGGCTGATTCGCCGGCACGTTTTCCAGAAAGTCCTTGGCCTCCTCGATGGTGCACAGGTCCGCGCCGATGGCCACCTCCACCACGTCGGCAAAGCCGCACCGGCGCATGGCGGCCTTGAGCTTGGCGGGCGTAGCGTCCTTTCCGAACTGGCTGACGAACGCGGGAGCCACGCAGGCGATCACCTCGTCATGGTGCTTCATGGCGTGGATGATCTGGAAGATCTGGCTCTTGTCCGCGATGGCGGCGAAGGGGCAGTTGACAAGGCACATGCCGCAGGAGACGCACTTGTCGTAATTGATCTTCGCCCGGCCCTTCTCGTCGGACTCGATGGCGTCCATGCCGCAGGCGGCGGCGCAGGGCCGCTCGATCTTGGCGATAGCGTGATAGGGGCACTGGGCGGCGCACTTGCCGCACTTGATGCATTTGCTCTGGTCGATGTGAGAGTGCTTCTGTGCGTCCAGATAGATGGCGCCTCTGGGGCAGACCACCTGACAGGGATGGGACATGCAGCCCTGACAGTTGTCGCTGATGCGCACCTGCTTGGGCGGGCAGGCGTTGCAGGCAAAAGTGATGACGTTGACCAGCGGCTCTTCAAAAAACTTGTCGTCTGCCGCCGCGGCCTCCTCGATCCCCGCGCTGGGGGGCGCCAGCACGTTCACCGGCTGCACCGACAGTCCGCAGGCAAGGCGCAGCCGCTCCTGCACGATGGCCCGGGCCAGAAAAACGTTGCTGCGGTACTGCGACTCCTCCCCGGGCACGATCTTATAGGGGATCAGATCGATGCGGGAGTAGTCTCCGCCCTCATAGGCAAGCCGCGCCACCTCTGTGAATACGTTGCGCCGGATGTCGTCCACGGCGCTGTGAATCCCTCGCACTGATGATTTTCCTCCGTAATTTCATGTTTTCGCCGCGGATGCGGCGGCTCCTCATGTCTCCGCGTTCCCGATGTGAGAACGGGACCGCCTTTCATTATATAGAAGCTGCCGCACGAGCGCAAGTTAAAAGTTTGTCAATCCAGCTCGGTTCCCTTGAAAAATTGACGGAAATTGCGCAAGTTTGCAAAAACGTCCCGAAAGCCCCAGCGGGCCGCCGAGACCGGCGGCCCGCTGGGGCTGAGAGAGAAAAAGAGAAAAAGCATCCCGGAGCCGGGAAGCGACGTTCCCACGCTCCTCCGAGACAAGCGCAGTATATCGGATGAAGATAAAACGAACCTTAAAATCCACCTTAAAGTTTATCTTAAGGAAGGGCGGCTATACTGGTGAGCCGTGTAGGGGGCATACTGCGCCCTCCCGCGCCGTCGGCGCGGAAAAAGGAGGTCTTTTTCTTTGGTCGAAGTGCAAAATCTTGTCAAGCGCTACGGGGACCGGAACGCCGTGGACGGTCTGAGCTTTACCGTGGCGGATGGGCAGGTCTTTGGATTCCTCGGACCCAACGGCGCGGGGAAGTCCACCACCATGAATATCATGACCGGCTATCTCGCGCCCACGCAGGGGCGCGTCCTGATCGACGGGCTGGACATCGCCGCGGAGCCGGAGGCCGCGCGGCGGCGCATCGGGTATCTGCCGGAGCTTCCGCCGCTGTACCCCGATATGACGGTAGCGGAATACCTCCAGTTCTGCGCGGAGCTGAAAAAGCTGCCCCGGGCGGAGCGGAGCGGCCGGATCGCGCAGGCCGTGTCCATGACCCATCTGGAGGACCAGACCCGCCGCCTGATCCGCAGCCTCTCCAAGGGCTTCCGCCAGCGGGTGGGGCTGGCGCAGGCCGTTCTCGGCCTGCCGAAGGTCATCATCCTCGACGAGCCGACCGTGGGGCTGGACCCCCGGCAGGTGGTGGAGATCCGGGAGCTGATCCGCTCCCTCGCCCGGGAGCACACGGTCATCCTCAGCTCCCACATCCTCTCGGAGATCCGGGCGGTGTGCGACCACGTTCTCATCATCCGGAAGGGGAAGCCCGTCGCCTGCGACACGCCGCAGGCGCTGGAGGAAAAGCTCTCGTCCGGCGGGCGGCTCACGCTGCTGGCGAAGTGTTCCCCCGTGCAGGCGGAGGATGTGCTGGCCGGGGTGGACGGCGTTCTGACCCACACGGTCTCGAACGCGGGCGCGGACACGGTGCGCGTGGAGCTGTCCTGCGCCGGGGACCGGCGCGAATCGCTGTTTTACGCCTTTGCCGCCACCCGCTGCCCGCTGCTGGAGCTGCGCGGCCGCACGGCGTCGCTGGAGGACGTGTTCCTCGATCTGACGGACGAGGATGACGCGGTGGCCGCCCGGGCGGCGGCGCTGCTGTCCCCCGCGCTGGAGACGGACGGGCCGGAAACGGCGGATGCCCCGCCGGAAACAGAGGAGGATGCGCCCGCAGCGGGCGCAGGAGAGGAGGAGCGTTCGGAATGAAAGCCATATACAAGCGCGAGCTGCGCGCCTATTTCAACTCCATGACCGGCTGGGTCTTTGCCGCGGCTCTGAGCGTGTTCATCGGGATCTATTTCACCGCCTACAATCTGATGGCGGGGTACACCTACTTTTCCTACGCGCTCAACGCCACGCTGATCGTGTTCATGGCGCTGGTGCCGGTTCTGACCATGCGCTCGCTGGCAGAGGAGCGCCGCTCCAAAACGGACCAGCTCCTGTTCACCGCCCCGGTGTCCCTCACCGGCGTGGTGCTGGGGAAATACTTCGCCATGCTGACGGTGCTGGCCGCGCCGGTGGCGCTGGCGTGCGTGTGCCCACTCATCATCCGCATGAACGGAACGGCCCACTTCAAGGCGGATTACGCCTCGCTGCTGGCGTATTTCCTGCTGGCCGCGGCGGAGATCGCGCTGGGGCTGCTGGTCTCCTCCCTGACGGAGAGCCAGGTCATCGCCGCCGTGGGGACCTTCTGCCTGCTGCTGGCGCTGTACCTGTGGGACGGGCTGGTGAGCCTGATGCCCACCTCCGCCTCCGGCTCACTGGCGGGGCTGGCCATCGCGCTGCTGGCGGTGTGCCTGCTGCTCAACGCCCTCTCCGGGAGCTGGAAGCTGACCGCCTCCGTCCTCGTTCTGGGCGCGGCGGCGCTGGGCGGGTTTTACCTGTGGGACTCCAGCGCCTTCGCGGGCCTGCTGCCGGACGTTCTGGGCCGGTTCTCCCTGCTGGACGCGTTCAATAATTTCGCCGTGGGTCACGTATTCGACATCCCGGGCCTGCTGCTGTACCTGTCGCTGATCGCGCTGCTGGTGTTTCTGACCGTTCAGGTGCTGCAGAAGCGGCGCTGGAACTGACGGGAGGTGCTGTTCATGTCTCTTTTCCACAAGACCCCGGCGAAGCGGGCCGCCGGAAGCGCAAAGCCAGCCGCGGGGAGCCGCGCCGGGCGGGGCGGACTGTTCTCCGCCGGAGCCGCCGCGCTGGCTGCTGCCGTGGTCCTTATTTTCAATCTGCTGGTATCCCAGATCCCCGCTTCAAAAGCGCAGATTGACCTGACGGACACAAAGATTTATAATATTACCGACGTTTCCGTGCAGTACCTGTCCGGCATCGGCGAGGACGTGGCCATCCATGTTCTGGCGGACCGTTCCTCCGTGGACGCGCGCATCGTGCGCTTTCTGGACAAGTACGCGTCCCTGTCCGACCATCTCTCAGTGGAATACGTGGACCCCACGGTGTACCCCTCCGTCCTGTCCAAATACGGCGCGGACGCGGACAGCGTGGTGGTCACCTGCGCCGCCACCGGGCGGCAGGAGAGCTTCGCGCTGGACGATGTGATCGGCTACGATCAGATGGCCTATTATATGTACCAGCAGAAGCAGGAGACGGACTTTGACGCCGAGGGGCTTCTGACCTCGGCGGTAGACGGCGTGCTCACCGCCGTGCGCCGCGCGGCGTATCTCACCTCCGGCCACGGGGAGAGCGCGCTCTCTCAGGACGTGACCGATTCTCTTGCCAAGCTCCACTTCAGCGTCGGCGCCGTGAACCTGCTGACGGAGGGCGGCGTTCCGGAGGACTGCGCCCTGCTGATCGTGGACGCGCCTGTGCGGGACCTTGCCGACGACGAGCTTTCCATGCTGCGGACGTATCTGGCCCAGGGCGGGCAGATGATCCTGTGCCTTTCCTCCCAGCTGGAGACGCTGGAAAATCTGGAGACGCTCTGCGCGGACTACGGCCTGACCGTCGCACCCGGACTGGTGACGGACACCCAGCGCTACTATCAGAACACGCCGTTCCTCTTCTTCCCGGTGGTGGATACCTCGTCGGACGCGGCGGGCGCGCTGGGTGCGGACGCCGCTGTGCTGCTGTACGGCTCCCGGGGCATGACCGTCACAGATCCCGTCCGGGATACCGTCACCGTCACCCCGTTCCTCACCACCGGCGAGGGCGGCGTGGCCGTGGACGCGGACGGCGTCCAGACCCCCGGCGTCTATGTGGTGGGCGCGGTGGCCGAGGAGGCGGCGGAGAACGGTCAGACCGCCCGGCTGACGGTCTTTGGCTGCGACTCTTTGTGCGGCGACACCGTCACCTCCAGCTTTCCCAATGTGGACGACCACGCGCTGTTCCTCTCCGCCGCCACGGCGGGCTTTGACGACGCGTCGCCCATCAGCATCCAGCCCGTCTCGCTGGCGGAGGAAAGCAACACCGTCGTCACCGGCGGGCTGTGGGGCCTGCTGTTCATCTTCGTGATCCCCGCCGCGCTGCTGATCTGCGGCTTTGTCCGCTGGACCCGCCGGCGCAGGCTCTGAAAAGGAGGATATCCCCCCATGAACCGAAAACAGAAACGAACGCTCCTGCTCCTCGCCGCCGCGGCGGCGGTGCTCTTGGCGGTGCTTCTGGCAGTCCGCGCCGCCAGAAGCCAGCAGCAGAAGAAAGAGGCGGAGGCCGCCGCGTCCGCCGCGGCCAGCGGCGTCATCACCGATCCCGCCGCCAGCTATCGGGAGCTGTCGTATTTCAACGGCAGCGCCACGCTGTCCTTCGCGCTGGACGAGGACGGGAACTGGTACTGGAAGGACGACGCGGACTTCCCGCTGGATCAGTCGTATCTGACCAAGATGGTCAACACCCTCTCCGCCCTCAAGCCCCAGCAGACCATTACCGACGGCGACACGCTGGAGGCATACGGCCTTGCCGAGCCGGGCCGGACGCTGACCGCCATCGCCGGGAACGGCATGACCACCACGCTGGCGCTGGGCAACACCACCACCGACGGCGACAGCTACTATATGCTGATGAACGGCGCGCAGACGCCGGTGTATATCATCTCCGACGAGCTGGCCCGGGAGATGAATGTGAGTATCTATGATATGTTCGTCCTGCCGGAGCTTTCGCTCCCGGCTGAGGATCAACTTACCTCCGTGAACATCTCCGGCGCGGCGGACGTGACGCTCACCGCCATCCGGGGCGAGGCCGGGGCGGACGGCAAAGCGCCCGTCACGTGGCGCTCCGGTGGGGCCAACGTCACCGACGACGAGCAGGTCCGCGGCATTCTTGACCAGATCCTCTCGCTGGAGCTGGACGGCTGCGTGGACTACCGCCCGTCGGACGGGGCGGCGTCCCTGTGCGGATTCGACGAGCCGGACGCGGCGGTCACCGTGCGCTATACCTCCGGCGGCGCCGTGGAGACCATGACGCTGACGGTGGGCGCGCGGCTGCTGGACGGGGACGGCCGGTATGTCCGCGTGAACGACGACGAGACCATCTACCGCATGGGCGCGGACCGGCTGGACGCGGTGATGCGGGCCGCGGCCAACGGGCTGAACGGAGACGCCGCCGCCGCGGACGGCGCGGAGGGCTGATTGAATTTTCTGCGCGTCTCTGATAAAATGAGGGGGATCGGTCCCCCTCATTTTTTCTCCGACATTCCGGGAGGTGCTTTTTTATGAGAGTTCTGATCGTGGAGGACGAAAAGCGGCTGGCCGCGACGCTTCAGGATCTTCTGGAGATGGACGGCTACACCGCCGACGTGAGCTACGACGGCGAGAGCGGCCTTGACAACGCGCTCACCGCGATCTACGACGTGATATTGCTGGACGTGATGCTGCCCAAGCTCAACGGCTTCGAGGTCCTGCGCCGCCTGCGGGCGGAGCGGGTGGCCACGCCGGTGCTGATGCTCACCGCCCGGTCCGAGGTCACGGACAAGGTGCAGGGGCTGGACTGCGGCGCGGACTATTACCTGACCAAGCCCTTTGAGCCGAAGGAGCTTCTGGCCTGCGTCCGGGCGCTGACCCGCCGCGCGCCGGAGCTGCGGGACACGGGCGTTCTCTCCTGCGGTGACCTGCGGCTGGAAAAGTCGGCGTTCACCCTCTCCTGCGGAGAGCGGTCCGTCCGCCTGAGCCGCAAGGAGTACGACATGATGGAGATGCTGATGCTCAATCAGAAGCTGATCCTCACCAAGGAAAAGCTGCTGCTCAAGGTCTGGGGCTATGAGTCCGAGGCGGAGGACAACAATGTGGAGGTCTATATCTCCTTCCTGCGCCGCAAGCTGGAGCACCTGCACTCCACCGTGAAGATCACCACCATCCGCATGGCGGGGTACAGTCTGGTCCCCGGGGAGGCGGAAGCATGATCCGCCGCCTGCGGCTGAAGGTGGTGGCCGTGTGCATGCTGCTGGTAACGGCCATTCTGGGCGGCATCGTCACCGCGCTGTATTTCTCCGCCCGCAGCAACATTCAGGACAGCAGCGAGCGGCTCCTGCACCGGCTGATCGTCAGCGACCCCCGGATGGGGCCGGGCAGCAGCACCATCGTCGTGGGGCGCAGCGAGGTCCAGCTCCCCTTTTTCACGGTGGAGCTGTGGAACGGCTCCACCGCCTACGTCACCGGCGGCACCTACTCCGATCTGGAGAACACGGACACGCTGGCCGACATTCTCAGCCAGTGCCTTTCACAGGAGACGGACATGGGGACCATCCCGGCCTATAACCTGCGGTATCTGCGGCTGGACAACGGCTTTTTCGAGCGCATCGCCTTTGTGGACGTGTCCATGGAGATCGCGGCGCTTCAGGGGATGCTGCGGGCCTCGGTGCAGGTGGGGGCGCTGGCGCTTCTCGTGCTGCTGGGGATTTCCTGCCTTCTGGCGTGGTGGGTCACCCGGCCTGTGGAGCGGGCGTGGGATCAGCAGCATCAATTCCTGTCCGACGCGTCCCACGAGCTGAAAACGCCTCTGACCGTCATTCTCTCCAACGCGGAGCTGATGACCTCCGTCCCGCTGGACGGCCGTCCCGCCCGCTGGGCGGACAACATCCGCTCCGAAGCCCAGCGGATGAAATCGCTGGTGGAGGAGATGCTCACCCTCGCCCGGGCGGACAACATGGTGCGCACCAGCGTGTTTTCCGCTGTCTCCCTGTCCGACGCGGCCACCGACTGCGCCCTGCTCTTCGAGCCGGTGGCCTTTGAGGCCGGAAAGCCCCTGCGCTACGATTCCATTGCGCCGGAGCTGACCGTCAGCGGCGACGCGGACAAGCTCCGTCAGGTCGTCTCCATCCTGCTGGACAACGCCATCAAATACGGCGCGGAGGGCGCGCCGGTGGAGCTGACGCTGACCCGCGCTGACCGGCACGCCCGGCTGTGCGTGTCCAATCAGGGGACGCCGATCCCGCCGGAGCAGCTCTCCCACCTCTTCGAGCGGTTTTACCGGGCGGACGCCTCCCGGGGGGAGAAGTCCGGCTTCGGCTTGGGCCTGCCCATCGCCCAGACCATCGCGGCGGAGCACAAGGGCGCCCTGCGGGCCGAGTCCGACGCGGAGTCCACCCGCTTTATCCTGACGCTGCCGCTGCTGCGCAAATAAGCGGCCGCATTTTCCCCGTTCCCGGCGCAAATGCGCCGGGAACGCTTTTTTGCTCCGGGCCGCGGGCGTCCCGCTCCCGAACGCTTTCCGCGCATGGTTTTCCCGCAGCCGGGGAATACTGGCGGAAATACGTTCGGAGGCGATCTTCATGGACATTACTCCCGAGGAGTACGGAAAGCTGGTCAAGCAGAAGTCGAAAAAGTCCCCCATCGTCAAGGACACGGTTCTGGCCTTCGTCATCGGCGGGCTGATCTGCGTGATCGGCCAGCTCATCACCAACGGCTGGGCCGCCGCGGGGCTGGGCAAGGAGGACGCGGGCACCGCCGCGTCCTGCTCGCTGGTGTTCCTGTCCGCCCTGCTGACAGGGCTGAACCTTTACAACAAACTGGCCAAATACGGCGGCGCAGGCACGCTGGTCCCCATCACCGGCTTTGCCAACGCCGTGGTCTCGCCAGCCATCGACTTCAAGAGCGAGGGGATTATCACCGGCATGGCGGCCAAAATGTTTCTGGTGGCCGGGCCGGTGATCGTGTTCGGCACGCTGGCCTCGGTGATCTACGGCGTGGTCCTCATGCTCCTGCGCTGATCTGGAGGGCCGCCCGCCGCCGGTCCCTCCGCCGCCCGGCCCGCGGAAGCGGGCCGGCGCGGTCAGCCCGGAAGCCGCTGGGGCGCAGCGGCTTTGCGCTCTGCGGCCTTTTCCGCGCGGCGCAGCATCCCCGGGGTTTCCGCCCTGCTTCGCCGCTCCGCGCCGTTTTTCATCCATTCCGCGCCCCGTTCTGGGCAGGCGTATTTTTTTGCGGTTTTCGTCGTTTACATAACGGTGTGGAAAACCTCGTGGAAAATGTGAAAAACCCATGGGCGCAGGAATGTTGACGGGGTGACAGTTTGATTATCGGAAATTTTGCGCAAGAACATTCCGGGCAAAAAGGGCGGGCCGGACGGCGGGAGCGGCCCGTTCCGGTCCGCCCTTGAAATTTTTCGCCGCATATGGTACGATATTCCCAATATTGGGAACAGGCAGGAAAGGAAACAGGCAATGTCGGCAAAAAACGATTACGGAAACGAGAGCATTTCCTCTCTGAAAGGCGCGGACCGGGTGCGGAAACGCCCCGGCGTTATTTTCGGCTCCGACGGGCTGGACGGCTGCGAGCACGCGGTATTTGAGATCCTCTCCAACGCCATCGACGAGGCGCGGGAGGGCCACGGCAGCCTCATCACCGTCACCCGCTTCGCCGACCGCTCCATCGAGGTGGAGGATCAGGGCCGGGGCTGCCCGGTGGACTGGAACGAGAAGGAGCAGAAATACAACTGGGAGCTGGTATTCTGCGAGCTGTACGCCGGCGGAAAGTACGACAACAACAGCGGCGACAACTACGAATACTCGCTGGGGCTGAACGGTCTCGGCTCCTGCGCCACGCAGTACGCCTCCCGGTACATGGATGTGACCGTCCGCCGGGACGGGAAAAAATACTCCCTGCATTTCGAGCGGGGCGAGAACGTGGGCGGCTTGAAAGAGGAGCCGACGGACCGGGGCCGCAAGACCGGCACCACCATCCGGTGGCTGCCGGATCTGGACGTGTTCACGGACACCGCCATCCCCCCGGAGTATTTCACCGACGTGATGAAGCGGCAGGCCGTAGTCAACGCGGGCGTGACCTTCCGCTTCCGGAACGAGACCGCCCCCGGCCATTTCGAGACGCAGGACTTCGTCTATGAAAACGGCATCGTGGATTACGTCGCGGAGCTGGCGGGGGAGGGGAGCCTGACCGCCCCCGTGTTCTGGGAGGCGGAGCGCCGGGGCCGGGACCGGGCGGACAAGCCGGAGTACAAGGTCAAGCTCAGCGTGGCGTTCTGCTTTTCCAACCGGGTCAGCATCATCGAGCACTATCACAACTCCAGCTGGCTGGAGCACGGCGGCAGCCCGGAAAAGGCGTCCAAATCCGCCTTTGTCTCCGCGCTGGACAAGTATCTGCGGGACCACGGAAAATATCAGAAGAACGAGAGCAAGATCACCTGGAACGACATTGAGGACTGCCTCGTACTGGTGTCCAACAACTTCTCCACCGCCACCAGCTATGAAAACCAGACGAAAAAGGCCATCACCAACAAGTTCGTGCAGGAGGCCATGACCGAGTTCCTCCGCAGCGATCTGGAGATCTATTTCATTGAGAACCCCTTTGACGCGGAGAAGATCGCCGAGCAGGTCCTTATCAACAAGCGCAGCCGGGAGAGCGCGGAAAAGGCCCGGCTGAACATCAAGAAGAAGCTCTCCGGCAGCATCGACATCGCCAACCGGGTGGAGAAGTTCGTGGACTGCCGCTCCAAGGACGTGAGCCGCCGGGAGATCTATATCGTGGAGGGCGACTCCGCTCTGGGCAGCGTGAAGATGGGCCGGGACGCGGAGTATCAGGGCATCATGCCCGTGCGCGGCAAGATCCTCAACTGCCTGAAGGCGGACTACGCCCGCATCTTCAAAAGTGAGATCATCACGGACCTCATCAAGGTCCTCGGCTGCGGCGTGGAGGTGCAGAACAAGCACGTCAAGGACCTTGCGTCCTTCGACCTTTCCAACCTGCGGTGGAACAAGGTGGTCATCTGCACCGATGGCGACGTGGACGGCTTTCAGATCCGCACGCTGATCCTCACCATGCTCTACCGGCTCACGCCCACGCTGATCCGGGAGGGGTACGTCTATATCGCGGAGACGCCGCTCTTTGAGATCAACTGCGGGGAGGACACGTGGTTCGCCTACTCCGACAAGGAGAAAAACAACATCGTCCGCTCCCTGAACGGGAAAAAGATGAAGGTGGACCGGTCCAAGGGCCTTGGCGAGAACGACCCGGAGATGATGTGGCTGACCACCATGAACCCCGAGACCCGGCGGCTGATCCGGGTCCAGCCCTCCGACGCGGAGGAGACGGCCCGGGTGTTCGACCTGCTGCTGGGCGACGACCTGCCCGGCCGCAAGGCCCACATTGCGGACAACGGCTACAAGTATCTGGATATGGCGGACATCAGCTGACCCCGCTTCGCGGGGCGGCGCGCCGCATCAGTAAAGGAACGATCGAACTATGCCTAAGAAACACCAGCCGGAAGCATCCGGCCACAGGGCGCCGGACCCCCACGTCAAGGGCCTGCAGGCCGCCGTGGTGGCCCAGCCCATCACCGACACGCTGGAAGTCAACTATATGCCCTACGCCATGAGCGTCATCGTCTCCCGGGCCATCCCGGAGATCGACGGGTTCAAGCCCTCCCACCGGAAGCTGCTCTACACCATGTACAAAATGGGCCTTCTGACCGGGCCGCGGACCAAGTCCGCCAACATCGTGGGCCAGACCATGCGCCTCAATCCCCACGGCGACGCCGCCATTTACGACACGATGGTGCGCCTGAGCGCGGGGTACGGCGCGCTGCTGACTCCCTTTGTGGACTCCAAGGGCAACTTCGGCAAGGTCTACTCTCAGGACGCTTACGCCGCCAGCCGGTACACGGAGGCAAAACTCTCTCCCATCTGCGCCGAGATCTTCCGGGACATCGACAACGACGCGGTGGACTTTGTGGATAACTATGACAACACCATGAAGGAGCCTGCGCTCCTGCCCACCTCGTTCCCCAATATCCTCGTCTCCGCCAACAGCGGCATCGCCGTGGGCATGGCCTCCCAGTTCTGCGGCTTCAACCTGAAGGAGGTCTGCGCCACCACCGCCGCGTATCTGAAAAATCCGGACTGCACCCTGACGGACACGCTCCTCGCCCCCGACTTTCCCACCGGCGGCGAGCTGATCTGCGACCCGGCGGCGCTGGAGGAGATCTACCGCACCGGGCGCGGCGGCGTGAAGGTGCGGGCCAGATGGCGCTACGTCAAAGAGGGGAACCTGATCGAGATCTACGAGATCCCCTATACCACCAACACCAACGCCATCCTCGACAAGGTGGCGGAGCTCATCAAGGCGGGAAAGATCCGGGAGATCGCCGACATGCGGGACGAGACGGACCGCTCCGGCCTGAAGCTGACCATCGACCTCAAGCGGGGCGCGGACCCCGCCAAGCTGATGGCAAAGCTCTTCCGCCAGACCACTCTGCAGGACACGTGCAGCTGCAACTTCAACGTGCTCATCGGCGGGATGCCGAGAGTGCTGGGCGTGCGCCAGCTTCTGGAGGAGTGGTGCGCGTGGCGGACGGAGTCCGTCCGGCGGCGGGTCCATTTCGTGCTGGGGAAGAAGAAGGACAAGCTCCATCTGCTCAAGGGCCTCAAGCGCATCCTGCTGGACATCGACAAGGCCATCCGCATCATCCGGGAGACGGAGGAGGAAACGGAGGTCATCCCCAACCTGATGATCGGCTTCGGCATCGACCAGACGCAGGCCGAATACGTGGCGGAGATCAAGCTGCGCAACATCAACAAGGAATACATCCTCAAGCGCGTGCAGGAGACCGAGGCCCTGCAAAACGAGATCGACGATCTGGAGGACCTGCTGGCCGACCCGGCCCGGGTGAAGAAGGTCATCATCGGCGAGCTGGACGCCGTTTCTCAGAAGTACGGCCAGCCCCGCCGCACCGTCCTGCTGTACAGCCACGAGGTGGAGCACCTCGACGAGGAGGAGCCGGCGCCGGACTATCCCGTCAGCGTTTTCCTGTCCCGGGAGGGCTACTTCAAGAAGATCACGCCCGCGTCTCTGCGGATGAACAGCGAGCAGAAGTTCAAGGACGGCGACGGACTGCGCCAGTCCTTTGAGACCACCAACGCGGCGGAGATCATGTTCTTCACCAACAAGTGTCAGGTCTACAAGTGCCGCGTCAGCGACTTTGACGACACGAAGGCCAGCGTGCTGGGCGACTATCTGCCCACCAAGCTGTCCATGGACCCGGAGGAGAGCCCCGTGTTCGCCTGCCTGCCCGGGGATTACAGCGGCGCGCTGCTGTTCTTCTTTGAAAACGGCAAGGCCGCGCGGGTGAACCTCACGTCCTATCAGACCACCTCCAACCGCCGCAAGCTCACCGGCGCGTACTCCGACAAGTCGCCGCTGGCACTGATCCGCCGGCTGGACGGGGAGGAGGAGCTGGCGGTCTATTCCACCGAACCCCGGGCCGTGATCTTCAACACGGCGCTGCTGGCCCCCAAGACCACCCGCACCACCCAGGGCGTGGCCCTGCTGACGCTCAAGCCGAAATACCGGCTGGAGCGGGCCGTCCCCGTGGAGGAGAGCGGCATCGTCAACCGTGCGCGCTACCGCGTGCGGGCCATTCCGGCGGCGGGCGCGCTGGTCCGGGCGGAGGACTCCGAGGAAAAGCAGCTGGGACTTCTGGACTGACGCGCCGCTCCCGCGGCGCATTGAGAAATACGCGCCGGGCATCCGGCGGAAAACAGGGAAATCAGGAAAGGAAGGATCATATGGCGGATCTGAAAAAAGCGGCGGAAAACCTGCGGGCGCGGGGCTTCGCGGTCCAGCTCTTCCAGACGGGGAGCGAGGCCGCGGACTATCTGGACCGGGCCGTGGATGGGAAAACGGTGGGCTTCGGCGGCTCCGTCACGCTCCAGCAGCTGGGGCTTTACGAGCGCCTGTCCGCCCACAATCAGGTGTTCTGGCACTGGCAGGGCACGCCCGTCTCCACCGGCGAGGCCGCCGGCGCGCAGGTGTACTGTTCCTCGGTCAACGGACTTTCCGAGGACGGAGACCTCATCAACATCGACGGCAACGGGAACCGGGTGGCCGCCACGCTGTTCGGCCACGAGAAGGTGTATCTGGTGGTGGGCCGCAACAAGCTGGCCGACACATATGACGGCGCGCTGTGGCGCGCGCGGAACATCGCCGCGCCGAAAAACGCCCAGCGGCTGGGGAGCAAAACGCCCTGCGCCGCCAAGGGCGACCACTGCTATGACTGCAAGTCCCCAGGGCGCATCTGCCGGGGGCTGACGGTACTCTGGCGGCCCATGAACGGCGCGGAGACCGAGGTCGTTCTGATCGACGAGGATCTGGGCTATTAAATCCGCCCCGGCCGGGGCCGCGGGGAGGTGCGGACGGATGAAAAAGCGGATATGGCTGCTGGCGGCGGCGTGCGTCCTGCTCTCCGGCTGCGCCTCGCTGCTGGACCGGGAGTACAGCCGGGTGGAGGCCCACTCCAGCAAGTTCTGGGAGAGCGAGGCCACCGGCATCCTCCGGGCGGAGAGCTATCAGGACATCGTCAACGACCTGATGCTGCTGGTGGGACGGCACGCCGATCTGGCCGTCATCCGGCTTTACAGCTATGACGACGGCGTGACCGTGGCGGACCGGCTGGAGCAGGCCGCCGCCGAGGTCCAGCAAGAGACGGCGCTGGGAAGCTACGCGCTGGAATACATCACCTCGTCCAGCACCGCACAGCGGGGCTACTACGAGCTGTCCGTCCAGCTTGGCTACCGCCGCACGGCGGAGCAGATCGCCGCCATCGTCAACGCCACCAGCGCCGCCGCCGTCCCCAGTCTGCTGGAATCCGCGCTGGACGAGGAAAAGCCGGAGCTGACCGTCCGTGTGGGCTACTGGCGGGAGGGGGACCGGGCCGCCGTGGTGCAGGCCGCAGAGGAGCTGCGCCTTGCCCGGGAGCTGACGGACGCGCCGCCGTGGCTCATCTCCTATTACCCGGAGCAGGGGCCGGTGGGCCTGATCGAATTTGATCTGGCCCCCAGTGAGGACGCGCTCACTGCCTTCGCCGCGGAGAGCGGCGCGGCGGAAAACAGCGAAAACGCCGCCGGGACGGACGGCGCGCAGGACGGGGAAGCCGCGGTCAGCCCGCAGGCCGGGGAGCTTCCGCCCGCCGGACCGTCCGCGTCCGCTCCCGCCGGATACGGCGGCGCGGTGGATGCCGTGGGCATGGCGGAGTTTTCCGCCCGGCAGACAGACGGCGGGACAACCTCCGCGGAGCCGCCCGCCTGACGGACCCTTTTCTGCGGGATGGACGCTTCCGGCACGGCGAACATTTTCCGCAAGATAAATTATGGAAGCGCCCCGCCGCTGGACCAGCGGCGGGGCGTGCTTTTGGTCGGCGCGTACACCGCTTCCCGGAAGCACGCGGCCTTGCTGTCCGAAAACGCACCGCCGCAATAGGATCGTCCCCATAAAAGTGTGCCTGTACAGGCGCACTTTTGCGGACTGTTTTTCGGACGCACGCAGAGATTCGTTTGTTTTTCTGTCGCTTTTTGTCGAAACGTCCCTTGAAAACGCGGCAAACGCTCCGAAGTGCCGCCATTTTCTCCCGGCAGTCCGCCCGGTTTTCAGATTTTTCTTGATTTTCTCCGACAGGGGCTTGACAACCGGCACGGTTTTTGTTAGAATCATTCTTGCTTCGCGGGCATAGCTCATCTGGTAGAGCGCCACCTTGCCAAGGTGGAGGTAGCGAGTTCGAGCCTCGTTGCCCGCTCCATCGAAACAGGACATCCGGTTTGGGTGTCCTGCTTTTTTCGTTCCGCGCAAAAGAACTCGCTGCCTCCACCGCCAGCGCGCGAAGCGCGCTTTTCAATTTCGGAGGGCGGCAGGGCTCCCACAGATCGCCGCAGGCGGTCTGCGGGATGCCGGAAGCGAGTTCGTGCCTCGTTGCCCGCTCCATCATAACAGGACATCCAGCTTGGATGTCCTGCTTTTTTCGTTCTGCGCAAAAGAACTCGCTGCCTCCACCGCCAGCGCGTGAAGCGCGCTTCTCAATTTCGGAGGGCGGCAGGGCTCCCGCAGATCACCGCAGGCGGTCTGCGGGATGCCGGAAGCGAGTTCGAGCCTCGTTGCCCGCTCCATCGAAACAGGACATCCGGTTTGGGTGTCCTGCTTTTTTCGTTCCGCGCGTCCGAAATGCAAATGAATCGTCCCGTGTTTTCAAAGTTCCTTGCAGTGGGCGTTCCGGCATGATATGATAAAAACAGATCAGAATTTCACAGTGAGTCGGTTAAAACAGGAGATATTTATGCGGAAATCGGTCGTGATCCTCTTTACTCTTTTCCTTTTCCTCACCGGCTGCGGCAATACGGAAACCCCGTCGGCTCCACAGCCGGAAGCCCCTTCGTCACAGGCCGCTCTGCCGGAGTTGGAAAAGGCCGATTGGCCGGCCGTCAGCACGGACGCCGAAGCATTTGATCTGACGGGCGGGCTTGAAAATCCAAATTTTGAATATGTCTTTGACCACACGGAAACCGTTCCCTTGGATCAGCTCGTCGCCTTCGCTCTGGTGTCCGACGCCCTCAGTGAAGGCGCCTGCGAGGAATTGCGGAGCAGGTTTTTGGAAGCTCCCAACACCGTATTGGCGTATCTCGTGCTCATGGGGGACCAGACCGTTGACTTTGGGGATCATCCTCCCGCGGCAGAGGTCATCTGCCAGCTGATCGCCTCCGCCGACGCCGCCTGGCATGACGGATCGGAGGAATTTGCTCAGACCATGGAGCTTTTCCGTGCATCCTATCCCAGCGGCCCCGCCGCGGAGCTTTTGGATGTAATGGAAGCGGAGCACGCCGCCAGCATGGAGCGGAATCGTTAAGCTCCGCTTGATGAAGAACTCCCCGGCGTTTCCACGGGTCCTTGCGGCAGGCACTCAGGCATGATACTATGAAACCACAAAAGCAAATTGAAATTTTGGGAGATGTTATGATGGAAACACTTAACGGAATCGTTAGAGAAAAAATAATATATGAAGAAAATAATGGAAGTATAAAAAATAATTTTATAGTTGACTACATAAAAGAAAAAGGTGTTTGGGCTTTATGTGGGCAGGAGAAAGAAGCTGATGACAGCCAGTATGTATGCCTTAATGTGGGTAAATGTAAAAATGTTGGTAAAGAAATTATTTATGACTTAGGCTGTTTACATGCTCTTCCTTTTAGAAAAAAGGACGGTGACCGCAAATATATAAATCAGTTTAGCGAACCTTGTGGTTTTTACTACAAAAAGAACCAAGTGCGGGAATTTCTATATCCATATCTTGCGGAAAACTATTGCGCATTCAAATTTATTTATGTCCACAATGAGTCGGATGGGGACTTTGAAGCTGAATATGCGAAGAAGCACCATGCAAAATTTTGGAGAAATGGCAGGCCGTATTGCGGTAAGTAAAATTAACTTGTAAGCAGGGGAATCAGTGGCTTATAGATAAAACCTTTCAAATAGTAGTAAATTTATGCAACTTCCGGCGCGGCTGACCGGCCGTAGAGAACACAGTAAAGGGCGGTCGCAGGAGCTTCCACTCCTGCGGCCGCCTTTTCTTAGATCAATCCGCCGCGTTAAGCCTGCTTCCGGCCGCTTTCCGTTCCGCTGTCCCGGCGGATGTGTATGGCGCGCATGGCGTTGAGAATGGCCACCACCGCCACGCCCACGTCCGCAAACACGGCCTCCCACATGTTGGCGCAGCCCAGCGCGCTGAGCAGCAGCACCAGCGCCTTCACGCCCAGCGCGAACACGATGTTCTGCCGGACGATGCCCAGCGTCTTGCGGGAAATGCGCATGGCCAGCGCGATCTTGCTGGGCTGGTCATCCATCAGCACCACGTCCGCTGCCTCGATGGCCGCGTCCGCGCCCATGGCGCCCATGGCGATCCCCACGTCCGCCCGGGTCAGCACCGGCGCGTCGTTGATGCCGTCGCCCACAAAGGCGACCTTGCCGCCGTCCGCGCCGCTGAGAAGCCGCTCCGTCAGCTCCACCTTGTCGGCGGGCAGCAGCTCCGCGTGGAACTCGTCCACGCCCAGCTCCGCCGCCACCGCTTCGGCCACGGTCTTTGTGTCGCCGGTGAGCATCACGGTCCTGCGCACGCCCGCGGCCTTCAGAGCGGCGATGGCCGCTTTCGCGTCCGGCTTCACCTCGTCGGAGATCACGATATGCCCGGCGTAGAAGCCGTCCACCGTCACGTGAACGATGGTCCCCGGAAGCTCACAGGGGAGCCACTTCACGTTCTCCCGCTCCATCAGCCGCGCGTTGCCCACGCACACGCGCCGCCCGTCGATCAGCGCCCGGACGCCGTGGCCGGAGATCTCCTCCACGTCGGAGGCCCGGGCCGGGTCCATCTGCGCGGTGCAGGCTGCCCGCAGGGACCGGGAAATGGGATGGTCGGAAAACTGCTCCGCCAGCGCCGCGAACTCCAGAAGCTGCTCCTGCGTGTATCCCTCCTCTGGATGGACGGCGGTGACGGAAAAGGTGCCCCGGGTCAGCGTCCCGGTCTTGTCAAAAACCACCGTCCGGGTCTCGGCCAGCGCCTCCAGATAGTTGCCGCCCTTGACCAGAATGCCGCAGCGGGACGCGCCGCCGATGCCGCCGAAAAAGCTGAGGGGCACGGAGATCACCAGCGCACAGGGGCAGGAGACCACCAGAAAGATGAGCGCCCGGTGGAGCCAGTCCCGCCACGCCGTCCCCGCGAGGAACGCGGGCGGCTGCGCCGTCAGCGTCAGCAGCAGCGTGGGAACAAGGAACAGCAGCAGCGCCGCCGCCACCACGCAGGGCGTGTAGTACCGGGCGAAGCGGGTGATGAAGTTCTCGCTGCGGGACTTCCGCTCGCCCGCGTTTTCAACCATCTCAAGGATCTTGGACACGGTGGACTCCCCGGCGGGCTTGGTCACGCGGATGCGCAGCACGCCCCGCTGATTCACGCAGCCGCTGAGCACCGGATCGCCCACGGCCACGTCCCGGGGCACCGACTCGCCGGTGAGGGCGGCGGTGTCCAGCGTAGACGCGCCGTCGGTCACCACGCCGTCCAGCGGCACCCGCTCGCCGGGCTTGACCACCACCGTCTCGCCCACGGCCACGTCCTCCGGGTCCTCCTCGGAGATCACGCCGTCCCGCTCCACGTTGGCGGTGTCGGGCCGGATGTCCATCAGCGCGGCGATGGAGCGGCGGGACTTGCCCACGGCGTAGTCCTGAAACAGCTCGCCCACCTGATAAAAGAGCATCACGAACACGGCCTCGGCGTATTCCCCGGTGCCGAAGGCGCCCACCGTGGCCAGCGCCATCAGGAAATTCTCGTCAAAGATCTGCCCGCCCGCGATGTTGCGCACGGCCTTCCACAAAACGTCCCAGCCGATCACGGCGTAAGGGACGAGGTAGCTCAGCGCCTGCGCCGCGCCCGTCAGCGGCAGGAAATGGACCGCCAGCAGCAGCACGGCGGCGGCCAGAATGCGCGCAAGGCGCTTTTTCTGCTTTTTCGTCATGAAAAACACTCCCTCTCCGGCCCCGCCTCAGCGGGCGGCCCGGTCAAAGCGGCGGGCCGGACGGCCTCCGCCACCCGGCCCGCGTTCTCTCAGCGGTTGATGACGCAGTCCGGCTCCACCTTATGGCACACCCGGACCACCTCTTCCATGATCGCGTCAAAACGGTCGTCATCCGCGTCCAGCGTCAGCTTCTGGGCCATGAAGCTGACCGTGGCGTCATGAACGCCGTCGATCTTCTTGATGGCGTCCTCCATTTTCGCCGCGCAGTTGGCACAGTCCAGATCCGTCAGTGCAAAGCGCTTTTTCATAATATCATTACCTCCAGCTTCTATTTCTCCGGCTCCGCAGGGCGGAGTGGGTTGGAATACGGTCTTATTCCCGGACGTGGTCCAGTCCCTGGTCAATGATGGTGCGCACGTGGCCGTCCGCCAGCGCGTAAAACACGGTCTTGCCGTCCCGGCGGGCCTTGACCAGCCGCGCGTTTTTCAGCGCCCGGAGCTGATGGGAGATGGCCGACTGGGTCATGCCCAGCAGCGCCGCGATGTCGCACACGCACATCTCCGACGCGGACAGCACGTAAAGGATGCGGATGCGGGTGGAATCCCCGAAGATGCGGAACAGCTCCGTCAGATCGTAAAGCGTGTCCTCGTCGGGCAGCTCGCTGCGCACCTTTTTCACGATGTCCTCATGCACCTTGTAAAGCTCGCAGCTCTCGGCATTATAGCGGTCCTCCATGGAAGCGCCTCCTTTCGTTGAACAATTGAGCATCTGTTCATATGTTCATTATATGCAGGCCGTGTGATTTGTCAAGAAGAATTTCGCCGCAGTAGAAATTTTTTTGAAAACGTGATAGACTACCATCAGCGTGCAGACACGGCGCGTCAGTTTTAAGCAAAGGTGAGGAGAATCGCAATGGCAACCCTAGAAGAGATCAAAAACGACCGCATCCGGCAAAACCGCTTCATGACCTATAACTTCATCGAGCTGACCAGGCTGGAGAAGGACTGGGCGGAGTGCCGCCTGACGCTGCGGCCGGAGAGCACCAATCCCCACGGAATGTTCCACGGCGGCGCGCTGTACACCATGGCGGACAGCGTGGCCGGCTCCGCCGCCCACTCCGACGGGCGGATATACGTGACCCAGAGCAGCGCGACGAACTTTCTCGCCAACATCACGGAGGGGACGGCGGTAGGCACCGCCTCCGTGGTCCACCGGGGACGGCGGACCTGCCTTGTCAACGTGGAGATCCGCTGCGCCGAGACGGAGAAGCTGATGTTCACCGGCTCGTTCACCTTCTTCTGCATCAGCGAAAAATGATCGGACGCAGCAAGGCCGCGCCGGAGGAAAAACCGCTGGGGCTGTATCTCCACGTTCCGTTCTGCGCGAAAAAGTGCGATTACTGCGACTTTTATTCGCTGGCAGGCGCACAGGACCGGATGGACGACTATGTGCAGGCGCTGGAGACGCAGCTCACGGAATTTGCGCCCCGGGCCGCGCAGCACACGGTGGACAGCGTCTATTTCGGCGGCGGGACGCCCACGCTGCTGGGCGAAAAGCGCCTGATCCGCCTTCTGAAGCTCATTTTGAAGAAATACCGTGTCGCAAAGGGCGCGGAGATCACGCTGGAGGCGAACCCGGAGTCCGCCGGGGACTTCCGGGCGCTGCGCGCCCTGCGCCGCGCGGGCTTCTGCCGCATCAGTCTGGGGATGCAGTCTGCGGATGACGCGGAGCTGCGCTCCGTGGGCCGCATCCACACCGCCGCGCAGGTGCGCGGGGCGGTGGAGGCGGCGCGGAAGGCGGGGTTTTCCAACCTCTCGCTGGACCTGATTTATGGTCTGCCGGGGCAGACCATGGAGCTGTGGCAGCGCAGCCTGACCGCCGCGGTGGATCTCGCGCCCCAGCACCTGTCCTGCTACGGGCTGAAGGTGGAGGAGGGCACGCCCCTGTTCCTCCGGCGGGAGCAGGAGCTGCTCCCGGACGACGAGGCGCAGGCGGATATGTACCTCTGGACGGTGGACTTCCTCCGGCGGCACGGGTTCTTCCAATACGAGATCTCCAATTTCGCCCGGCCCGGTTTTGAGTCCCGGCACAACCTGAAATACTGGACGCTGGGGGAGTACGCGGGCTTCGGCCCCGGGGCGCACTCGGATCTGGGCGGTGTGCGCTATGCCTACGCCCGGGATCTGGAGGGCTACATTCAGGGCGTGCGGACCGGCGGACCGCTGCTCTCGGAAAACGAGCGCATCCCGCCGCTGGACCGGGACACGGAGTGGATCATGCTGGGTCTGCGGACGGTCCGGGGGCTGGACCCCAAGGCATTTGAGAGCCGCTTCCGGCGGCGGTTCGACTGCTTTCTTCCCTTCCTCGGCGAGTGCGCCCAGGCAGGCTACGCCGTGGAGGAGGAGGGCCGCTGGCGCCTGACGCCCAAGGGCTTTCTTGTCTCCAACCAGATCATCGGCGGGATGCTGGACGCGCTGAGCGCGGACAAAAAACGCCGGGAGGAGGCCCGCGCCCGGGGCGACTTCCGGGTGGAGCTGGGCTGAGCGCCCGGCGGGCGCATCCGCTGATTCGGAAATCCCCTGTCAGCCGGAATTTTCCGCTGGCCGGGTCGGTTCCGCCCATCTGGATTTTTCGTTCACGGGATTTTCCGCCTGCTGCGGAAAACCACGCACGGCGATTTTCCCAACGCCGCATTGAGCCAGGCAGAAAAACGCCCGCCCCGCCGCCGGAGATTCCGGCGGTGGGGCGGCTCTGTGTTTTTCTCTATTTGCACTGCTCCTGCAAAAGCTCCGCCATCTGGCTGGCAAACAGCTCTCCGGCCAGCGCGGCCTCCTCCGGCGAGTTTCCGGCGGCCCCCATCTCCAGCAGGAGGGAGCCGGTGGTGGCGTGCTGGTTATAGCGGGAGTTGCGCAGCAGGATGGGGCGCATCAGCGTGGGATACGTCTGGGAGACGTGCTGCTGGAGCGCGGCGGCCAGCTTCAGGTTTTCCATCCAGCGGGGGTGCTCCAGTCCGCTGCCGTCGCTGCCCACCACAAGGGTGATCTGGGCGGCGTTCCCGGCTCCCTCCACCGGCGAGACCACCTTGTATTCGTTGCCCTCGGTATCCTCGATGGCATCCCGGTGGACGTCCAGCACAAAGTGGATAGACGGATACTGGGCCAAGTAGCTGTCGATGGCCGCCAGCGACCGGTCGTAGGCCCCGGAGTAGGAGGGATAGTCGTAAAGCGTCCGGTCGTGGAGCACAGAGATGCCCAGCTCGCCGAATACCCTTGCCATCGCGTCGCCCACCGCCACCACGTTGTACCGGTTGTCCGTGGTGCGGTGGTCGCCGGAATACTCGATCTCCGTCCCCGGAACGGGGGTATAGGACTCGCTGCCATGGGTGTGGAGGATCAGGATCTGCGGCTCCTCGTCGGTCAGTCCCGCGTCAAACGGCTCCGACAGCTTCTGGATCTCCAGCTCATGGTCCGTGCTGTTGGAAATGTACACTCGGCCCGCCACAGTATACCCCGCCTCGCCGGTGGGAACCAACGTCTTGGCCGGGACGCCGTTTTCCGGCGCGGCCTCCACCGGGACAGGCTCCGGGTCCAGCGGCTCCTCCTCCACCGGCGTCTGCTCCACGGGCTGGAGCGGCGTATCCGGAAGCTCACTGGACAGCAGGCCGGCCACCGTCTCCCGGGCCGAAAACAGCAGGGGAGACTCCGCGATGGTCAGCACCGCCGCGGCGGAAAGCCCGTCGTCCGGCCCCAGATCTCCCAACTCCCACCGCAGCGCCGACAGAGGGACGGACGCCTCCCGCCGCAGCGCGGACACGGCGGACGCCGCCGTGTCGCTCCCCGCCATCACCGCCACGCCCCACAGGGTGCACGCCGCCAGACCCGCGGCTCCCAGTCTGCGGGGCGCGCTCCGTTTTTTTGCGGCCGTTCTCATTTGCATCACCTCTGAGGACAACCTATGCGCGGCGGCGTAAAAAAAGAATCGGCGGCCCGCAAATGCGAGCCGCCGCGCTGTCTTTTCAAAATGTCAAACCACTTTTTGACTTCTTTCGCGGTTTTTCGACGCTCTTTCGCGCAGGCCGCGCCGCGCCGGGTCAGTCCTTGATATACTCCCGCACCCGGTAGACCGCGCCCACCTCGTCCTCGCAGATATGGCGGCAGGCCTCGATCTCCTCCTTGGGGATGGTGTCCACCACGGTCATCATCACCGTGGGGACGTAGGCCCGGACCTCCTTGGTGAACTCCTTCATGGCCTGATAGGCGTTCTCCTGCTGGGGATGGCACAGCGCGTTGTACTTTTCCGCCGTGTCGGTATTCAGCGACACGGACACCATGTCGAACCGGCCCCCGAACTCCGGCGCGATGTCCCGTCCGTTGATGAGCGAGCCGGTGCCGTTGGTGTCCATGCGGGTGTAAATTTTCGTGCCGTGCTCCTTCATCCGGTCGATGACCCAGCAGATGTCGTCAAAGCGGTAGGTCGGCTCACCGAAGCCCACGAACACGAGCTGGCGGTATTTCGTCAGGTCATGGCTCTCAATGGACTCCAGCAGCTCCTCCCGCGTCGGCTCCCGCTTGAGCCAGAGGTTGTGGGTGTAGATGCTGCCGCCGGAGGTCTGGTTGTGCCGCAGGCAGAAATTGCAGTTGAAATTGCAGCGGTTCGTGGGGTTCACGTACAGATTGTCCCCGTACTCATAGGTGATGGTAAAGCCCTTTTCCATCGTTGATCGCTCCTTCAGTCTTTTAACACATTCAAATGAAACGCCTGAACGGTGAACACGCCGTCCCGGCAGGTGATCTCCGCCTGCACATCCACCGCGTAACAGACGGTGGGCGGCAGGTCCTCGCCGTCCAGCCACGCGTCGGCCATCACCGCCACGGCCCCGTCCGCCG
>CAKTMK010000009.1 GCA_934574045.1 uncultured Oscillibacter sp.
TGCTGCGGGCACCTGCATAGGGGTCGGCAGACATCTGGTCGGGGTCGAAGCCCCACGCCATCACGCTGGCCTGCTGGGTGCTGTGTCCGGGGAGGACCGGCAGGAGCGCCGCCATGGCCTGCGCGGGCGTGGCCTGCCGCCTGCCGCCAAAGGGCATCAGCACCGTGCCCGCTCCGATGGTGGAGTCGAACCGCTCGGCAAGGCCCCGGCGGGAGGCGGAACGCAGGCTCCCGGCCATGGCCCGCAGGGAGCGCTCCGATCCCCGCGCCTGCGGCGCGGGGACGCAGACCTGCACGGACGTGTGCCGGACCGCGCCGTTCGTGCTGAGGAACGCGCGGGAGAGGTCGGCCACCGTGTCGCCCTGCCAGTGCATCACCATGCGGGGCGACTGCGTGACCACCGCCACGCGGTATGCCTCCAGATTTTCTTCTGCCGCCGCCGCCAGCAGGGCGGCCTCGTCCTCCGGCGCGACCACCACGGCCATGCGCTCCTGAGATTCGGAGATGGCAAGCTCCGTGCCGTCCAGCCCTTCGTACTTTTTGCGCACCGCGTCCAGATCAATCTCCAGACCGTCCGCCAGCTCGCCGACGGCCACGGCCACGCCGCCCGCGCCGAAGTCGTTGCAGCGCTTGATGAGCCGCGTGACCTCGCCCCGGCGGAACAGGCGCTGGAGCTTGCGCTCCTCCGGCGCGTTGCCCTTCTGCACCTCACTGGCCATGGTGGTCAGGGAGGTCAGGTCGTGGCTCTTGGAGGAGCCGGTGGCGCCGCCCACGCCGTCCCGGCCCGTGCGTCCGCCCAGCAGAAGCACCACGTCGCCCGGGACGGGCTGGCTGCGCACCACGTTTGCCGCGGGGGCGGCGGCGACTACCGCGCCGCACTCCAGCCGCTTGGCGGCGTAGCCGTCGTGATAGACCTCCGCCACGTGGCCGGTGGCAAGTCCGATCTGGTTGCCGTAGGACGAGTAGCCTGCGGCGGCGGTCTGGGCCAGACGGCGCTGGGGCAGCTTGCCCGGCAGCGTCTCGCTCAGGGGACGGCGCGGGTCCGCGCCGCCGGTGACGCGCATGGCCTGATGGACGTAGGCCCGGCCGGAGAGGGGATCGCGGATGCAGCCGCCGATGCAGGTGGCCGCGCCGCCGAAGGGCTCGATCTCGGTGGGGTGGTTATGGGTCTCGTTTTTGAATAGGAGGAGCCAGTCCTCCGTCTTTCCGTCGATCTCGGCGGGGACGTGGATGGAGCAGGCGTTGATCTCCTCACTCTCGTCCAGCTCTGGCAGCAGCCCGCGCTTTTTCAGCGCCTTGGTGCCGATGGTGGCGATGTCCATCAGCGTCTGGGGGCGGGACGCGGCCTTTTCGCCGTAGACCTCGCCCCGCAGGGCGAGATAGCGGTCATACGCTGCGCGGACGGCCTCGTCCTGAATGTCCGCGCTGTCCAGCCGGGTGGAGAAGGTGGTGTGGCGGCAGTGGTCGGACCAGTAGGTATCCACGATGCGGATCTCCGTCATGGTGGGGTCCCGGCGCTCCTCGTCCCGGAAGTAGGTCTGAAGGAGCTGGAGGTCCGCAAGGTCCATGGCAAGGCCCAGCTTTTCAAGGAGGGCCGCAAGGCCCGCGCCGTCCAGCGCGGTGAAGCCCGTCAGCCGCTCCACGCGGCCGGGGCGGGGCGGGTCCGCCGTCAGCGCGGCGGGCTTTTCAAAGGCGGCCTCCCGGCTTTCCACGGGGTTGATGACGTAGCGCTTCACGGCGTCCACCTGCGCGGGCGTCAACGCGCCGTACAGCGCGTAAACTCTGGCGGAGCGGACGGCGGGGCGCTCACCCTGACTGAGGAGCTGAATGCACTGGGCCGCGGAGTCCGACCGCTGGTCGAACTGGCCGGGCAGCGGCTCCACGGCGAACACGGCGGCGGCGCCGTCCGTGTCGGCCTCGTCGGAGACGAGATCCAGCTGCGGCTCGGAAAAGACGGTGCGCTTGGCACGCTCGAACAGCGCCGCGTCCAGTCCCTCCGCGTCGTAGCGGTTCCAGATGCGCACGCGCTCAAGGCCCGTCAGGCCGAGAAAGGAGCGGCAGTCCGCCAGCAGCGACGCGCACTCCGGCGCAAGGCCGGGGCGCTTTTCCACAAAAACTCTGTATACCATTACTGATCGTCCTCCAGCGCGGCAAGGGCTTTGCGTCCGATGTCGCCGCGGCAGTATTTGTTGGCAAAGCCGATCTGACCGGCAAGGCGGTACGCTTCTCGCACCGCGCCGGAGAGAGAGCCGGACACGGCGGTGACACCCAGCACGCGCCCTCCGGCGGTGACAAGCTGCCCGTCCGCCTGTCTGGCCCCGGCAAAGAACACGTGGGGCGCGGCCTCGTCGGAGACGGAGATGGGGAAGCCGGTCTGATAGGTCTTGGGATACCCGTCGGAGGCCAGCACCACGCAGCAGGACGCGCCGTTGGAAAATTCCACGGGGGTCTGGGCCAGCGTGCCGTTCGTCACGGCCTGCATCACCGTCAGCAGGTCGCTTTTCAGCAGGGGGAGCACGGCCTGCGTCTCCGGGTCGCCGAAGCGGCAGTTGTACTCGATGACCTTGGGGCCGTCCGGCGTGAGCATCAGGCCGAAGTACAGGCAGCCGCGGAACGTGCGGCCCTCGGCCCGCATGGCGCGGACGGTGGGCAGAAAGATGGTCTCCATGCAGGTCCGGGCGATCTCGGGCGTGTAGTACGGGTTGGGCGCGACGGCGCCCATGCCGCCGGTGTTGGGACCGCGGTCGCCGTCCCCGGCGCGCTTGTGGTCCATGGAGGAGACCATGGGAGCCACGGTTTCGCCGTCGGTAAAGCAGAGGACGGACACCTCCGGCCCGGTCAGGCACTCCTCAATGACGACCCGGCTGCCGGACGCGCCGAAGACGCGGTCCTCCATCATGGCGCGGACGGCGGCCTTCGCCTCCTCACGGGTCTGGGCCACGGTGACGCCCTTGCCCAGCGCCAGTCCGTCCGCCTTGACCACGATGGGGGCGTCGTGGCCGTCCAGATAGGCCAGCGCCTCCGCCATGTCGGAAAAGACCGCGTACCGCGCAGTGGGAATGCCGTACTTTTTCATCAGCTCCTTGGCAAAGACCTTGCTGCTCTCGATCTCGGCGGCCTTGGCCGACGGGCCGAAGCAGGGGACGCCCGCCGCGCTCAGCGCGTCCACCGCGCCGAGGGCCAGCGGATCGTCCGGCGCGACTACGGCGTATTCCACGCCGTGCGTTTTGGCGAACTCCACCTGCGCGGGGATGTCCTTCGCGCCGATCTCCGGCACGCATACCGCATCGGCGGCGATGCCGCCGTTTCCGGGCAGGCAGTAAATAGTATCCACCGCGGGGTTCTCTTTCAGCTTTTTCACGATGGCGTGCTCACGCCCGCCGCCGCCGATCACCATGATCTTCATTGCTCGTACCTCCGTAAAAAACGCGCGGGAGCCGCGTGTGCGCCGCGCGTATGTTTCAGACTTCCTGTGCGACGGCGCGGCTGAGCTGCTCCGCCGCCTGCGGCAGCAGGAGCCACTCGGCCTGCTCCATCACCCGGCGCTGGAGCGTCTCCGGCGTGTCGCCGGGGAGGACCTCCACCGCCTTTTGCAGCAGGATCTCGCCGCCGTCCGGGATCTCGTTGACGAAGTGGACCGTCGCGCCCGTGACCTTCACGCCCCGGGCCAGCGCCGCCTCGTGGACCCGCAGGCCGTACATCCCCTTTCCGCAGAACGAGGGGATGAGGGAGGGGTGGACGTTGAGGATGCGCCGGGGCCAGCGGGCGGTGAACGCCGGGCTGAGGATGCGCAGGAAGCCCGCCAGAATGATGAAGTCGATCTCAAACCGGGCCAGCAGCTCCTCCAGCGCCGCCTCGCCGTCCTCCGCCGGGAGGACGAAGCTGGGGACACCGGCCCGCTCCGCCCGCTCCAGCGCGTAAACGCCGGGCCGGGAGGAGACGGTCAGCACGATCTCGCCGTGGGCCAGCGCGCCGGAGCGCTGGGCGTCCAGCAGGGCCTGAAGATTCGTGCCGCCGCCGGAGACCAGCACCGCGATCCGCGCCTTTTTCAGCATAGGACCACCTTCTCCTCACCGGAGACGATCTCGCCGATGACAAAGGCATCCTGTCCGTTGGCCCGCAGGGCCTCCAGCGCCCGGTCCGCCTGACCGGCGGCGGCGGTGAGCGTCATGCCCACGCCCATGTTGAAGGTGTTGTACATATCCCGTTCGGGGATGCTTCCGGCCTCCTGAAGCAGGCGGAAGATGGGCGGCGTGCGCAGGGCGGCCTTTTCAATCTTCGCGCACAGGCCGTCCGGAATGCAGCGGGGGACGTTTTCGTAGAAGCCGCCGCCGGTGATGTGGCTGACGCCGTGGATCTCCGCCGCGGCCATGGCGGCGAGGACGGGCTTGACATAGATGCGAGTGGGCGTCAGCAGCGCCTCGCCCAGCGTCATGCCCAGCGGGCCGACGTACCGGCCAAGGTCGCAGTGCTCCACGTCAAAGACCTTGCGCACCAGCGAGTAGCCGTTGGAGTGCAGGCCGCTGGAGCGCAGGCCCAGGATCACGTCGCCGGGCTTTGTCGAGCGGTTGTCGATCACGCGGGGACGGTCCACGATGCCCACGGCGAAGCCCGCCAGATCGTAGTCCTCCGGGGCCATCACGCCGGGATGCTCCGCCGTCTCGCCGCCGATGAGGGCGCAGCCCGCCTGCACGCAGCCCTCCGCAACGCCGGAGACCAGCGCGGCGGCCTTTTCCGGCACGTTTTTGCCGATGGCAATGTAATCAAGGAAAAACAGGGGCTTTGCGCCGCAGCAGATGATGTCGTTGACGCACATGGCCACGCAGTCGATGCCCACGGTGTCGTGCCGGTCCATGAGCTGGGCGATGCGCTGCTTGGTGCCGACGCCGTCGGTGCCGGAGACCAGCACCGGCTCCTGCATCCCGGTCAGGTCCGGGGCGAACAGGCCGCCGAAGCCGCCCAGATCGGAGACGACGCCGGGGATGACGGTCCGGGCGACGTGCTGCCCCATCAGCTTCACGCCCTCATAGCCAGCCTCGATGTTCACACCTGCGGCCTGATAGCTCTCGGAAAAACTACGCATGCTCCTCGCGCTCCTTTTCACTGATCTTGCATTCAAAGCGGTCCTTGCCGCCGTCTCTGGGGACGGAGGTGGGATATCCGCCGCCGAAGCAGGCGGTACAGAAGCCGCCCTGCGTGTTGTCCGCCAGCTTTACCACGTCCTCAAGGCTGAGATAGCCCAGAGAGTCCACGCCGATGAGCTGCGCGATCTCCTCCACCGTGTGGTTGTTGGCGATGAGCTTGGCGGGGTCATCGATGTCGGTGCCGTAGTAGCACGCGGCCACGAAAGGCGGCGCGCTGACGCGCATATGGATCTCCTTGGCCCCCGCCTCCCGCAGCAGGCGGATGGTCCGGCGGCAGGTGGTGCCCCGGACGATGGAATCGTCGATCAGCACCACCCGCTTGCCCTCCACGGCGGAGCGGATGGGGTTGAGCTTGATGTGGACCTCGCTCTCCCGCATGGTCTGGGTGGGGGAGATGAAAGTGCGGCCGATGTACTTGTTTTTGATGAAGCCCATGCCGTACGGGATGCCGCTCTGGCGGGCGTAGCCCATGGCGGCGTCCAGCCCAGAGTCCGGCACGCCGATGACCACGTCGGCCTGCACCGGATGCTCCAGCGCCAGAAACGCCCCCGCCCGCTGGCGCGCGGTGTGGACGCTGCTGCCGTCGATCACGGAGTCAGGCCGGGCGAAATAGATGAACTCAAAGACGCACAGCTTTTTCGGCGCCGTGCCGCAGTGGGAGACGTCGGACCGGACGCCGCTTTTGTCCGCCACCACGATCTCGCCGGGGCGGATGTCCCGCTCAAACTCCGCGCCGATGGCGTCCAGCGCGCAGGACTCGGAGGCGAAGATCACCGTCCCGTCCTTCATCCGCCCCATGCACAGGGGACGGAAGCCGTGGGGGTCCCGGGCGGCGATGAGCTTGGTGGGGGAGGAGAGGACCAGCGAATAGGCCCCCTCAATGCGGTCCATGGCGGCGGAGACCGCCGCCTCGATGGACGGGGCGCGCAGGCGCTCCTGCACGATGATATAGGCGATGACCTCGCTGTCCGTGGTGGTGTGGAAGATGGAGCCTTTGCTCTCCAGCTCCTGACGCAGCTCCCGGGAGTTGGTCAGGTTGCCGTTGTGGGCCAGCGCCATGCGGCCCTTGTAGTGATTGACCAGAATGGGCTGGACGTTGCGCTTGTTGTCGCTGCCGGTGGTGCCGTAGCGCACGTGGCCGACGGCAATATTGCCCCGGCCCAGCGCGGCCAGACGCTGGGGCGGGAACACCTCGTTCACCAGTCCCACGTCCCGGCAGGAGGCAAACACGCCGTCGTCGTTGACCACGATGCCGGCGCTCTCCTGACCGCGGTGCTGAAGGGCGTACAGCGCGTAATAGGCCAGAGGGGCCACATCGGCCGTGCAGGGCGCGCAGGCGCCGAACACGCCGCATTCCTCGTGGAGTCCTCCCATGTTACGCCAGATCCTCCGTCAGACGGCGCATGACCTCCTGATAGGCGTCCTCCACGCCGCCCAGATCCCGGCGGAAGCGGTCCTTGTCCAGCTTTTCATGCGTCTTTTCGTCCCACAGGCGGCAGGTGTCGGGGCTGATCTCGTCGGCCAGAACGAGCGTGCCGTCCGGCGTGCGGCCGAACTCCAGCTTGAAGTCCACCAGCTCGATGCCCATGCGGTGGAACGCGGCCTTGAGCAGCTCGTCGACGCGCAGGGCCATGGCCTTGATCTGCTCCAGCTCCTCGGCGGTGGCCAGCTTCAGCGCCAGCGCGTGGCTGGTGTTGAGCAGGGGGTCGCCCAGATCGTCGTTCTTGTAGGAGAACTCCACGGTGGGCGCGTCAAAGACCACGCCCTCCTCCACGCCGTAGCGCTTGGAGAAGGAGCCGGCGGCCACGTTGCGGACAATGACCTCCAGCGGCACGATGGAGACCTTTTTCACCAGCGTGTCCCGGTCGCTCAGCTCCTGAACGAAGTGGGTGGGAACGCCCGCCTCCTCCAGACGGCGCATCAGCAGGTTGCTCATGCGGTTGTTGATGACGCCCTTTCCGGCGATGGTGCCTTTTTTCAGGCCGTTGAAGGCGGTGGCGTCGTCCTTGTAGGACACGATGACCAGCGCGGGATCGTCGGTGGCGAAGACCTTTTTGGCCTTTCCCTCGTAAAGCTGCTCTTTCTTTTCCATGCTCATAGTCTCCCTTATCCTGAATTTTGAGATCAAATGCAAATGAGAGCGAGGCGCTCAGCGCTCCTGCCGGAACTGCTCGCGCACCTGCGCGTCGGTCTCCAGAACGGCCTGCGTCTCCGCGCGGCGGGCCTCGTCCAGCTTCCGCGCCAGCTCCCCGTCCGCCACGGCGAGAATCTGCACGGCCAGCAGCGCGGCGTTTTTCGCGCCGTCCACGGCCACCGCGGCCACCGGGATGCCGGAGGGCATCATGACGGTGGAGAGCAGCGCGTCCATGCCGCCCAGACCGCCGGAGCGGCAGGGGATGCCGATGACCGGCAGGGTGGTGTTGGCGGCCATTGCCCCGGCCAGATGGGCAGCCATGCCGGCGGCGGCGATGATAACAGAAAATCCGCTCTCCCGTGCCGAAGCTGCAAATTCCCTTGCCTGCTCCGGACAGCGGTGAGCGGATAGAACGCGGACCTCTGCGCCGACGCCGTATTCCTGCAATACGGCCACGGCCTTTTCTGCGATGGGCAGATCGCTTTTGCTTCCCATCACGACTGCGACGGTGTGCATGAAACCCCCTCCTTGAAATCAGCCTGCCGGGCGCTCCGCCTCCCTTGGCGGAAGTGCCTGCGTATTAAGCATAGCATGAGGGGCCGGGTGCGTCCATGCGGCAAAAGGCAGAATAATCCCGCTGAAAAACATTAGTTCGACATATAATATGCACAATTCAATAAGAATAACTTATAATAGAAATTAAAAGATACTACCTTTCTGACAAAAAGCAGGGGAAGGGTGGACCGTCCGCCCGGCCGCTGTGCTTCCGCGGAGGAAAGAAAATGCGGGCGGCAGCAGGACGATTCGTCAGAAACAGTTTTTTCCTGTGAAACCTATCAATTTTATCAGTTTTACAATTGGAGCTGCCTGTGATATCCTCAATGCATAAGGCCGGGCGGCAGTTTGACTTCTTTCTTCAAACGCCTCTTTTCATCCCACTGGCACAGACTGGCGGACGGCTTTCCGACCGGGCCGGGGCGCAGACGAAAGCGGCTCCTTCCGCCTGCGCTCTGGCCCGGAAACAAAAAAGACGGCTGGCGCGCCGTCCTTCAAAGAGAGAGCGCCCGCGCGGCTGCGGTCGCACGGGCATCGCCGCATTCACCTGCGCGGAGCGAACGGAGGAATGGGATATGCTGGTTCTTGGGATCTTCTGCGCGGAGCTTCTGGTCTGCGTCCTGATGGGGATCTCCATCGTGTACGCGCTGCTGATCGGGCTGGTGCTGTTCGTCGCCTATGGAAAGCGTAGAGGCTTTACATGGCGCAAATTGGGCGGGATGATCGCCTCCGGTGTGAAAACGGCGCGGAGCGTGATGACCGTTCTGCTGATGATTGGCGTGCTGACCGGGCTTTGGCGGGCCTGCGGCACGCTGCCGCTCATTATCTGTTATGCGGTGGACCTGCTGCGGCCGGAGACGCTGCTTTTGACGGCGTTCCTGCTCAACTGCGGCATTTCGCTGCTGATCGGCACCAGCTTCGGCACGGCGGCTACCATGGGCAGCATCTGCATGACGGTGGCGCTGTCCATGGGGATGGACCCGGCGATGGTGGGCGGAGCCATTCTGGCGGGCGCGTACTTCGGCGACCGCTGCTCGCCTGTGTCCACCAGCGCGCTGCTGGTCAGCGAGCTGACGAAAACGGACATCTACGACAACATCCGCCGCATGGTGCGCACGGCGGCGGTCCCGTTCCTGCTGACCTGCGGGATCTACGGGGCGCTGGGCCTGTGCTTCAGCGGCGGCGGGGAGACGGCAGACCTGCGCCAGATCTTCGGCCGCACGGCGGTCCTGCACGTGAGCGCGCTGATCCCGGCGCTGCTGGTGCTGGCGCTGGCCGCGCTGCGGGTGAAGGTGAAAAAGGCCATCTGCGCCAGCATCGCCGCGGCGCTCGTGCTGTGCGTCCTTTTGCAGCGCCTGCCCCTCTGGGACATTCTCCGCTTCGCCGTCTCCGGCTACACGGCGCGGGACGCGGAAGCCGCCGCGCTGCTGGACGGCGGAGGGATGCTCTCCATGCTGCGGGTGTGCGTCATCATCTGCGTCTCCTCGGCCTACGCCGGCATTTTTCAAAAGACCGGCCTGCTGGACCGGCTTCAGGAGCAGGTCCGCCGCCTGAGCCGGCGGGCCACGCCCTTTGCCGCGATGCTCTGCACGGCGGCGCTGACCAGCCTGATCGCCTGCAATCAGACGCTGACCATCATGCTGACCCATCAGGTCTGCGGCGGCACGATGGACAAGCCGGAGGACGCGGCCATCGGACTGGAGGATACCGCGGTGGTGGTGGCGCCGCTGGTGCCATGGTCCATCGCCAGCGCCGCGGCGCTGGCCGCCGCGGGCGCACCGGCGCGCAGCATCCTGTTCGCCTGCTTTTTGTACCTGCTGCCGCTGTGGTCGCTGCTGCGCAGCCTGCGGACGGAGCGGCGGCGGGCGCAGGCCTGAAGCGGCGCCGAAAGTCAGGCTTCAAGGCCGCCGCTTTGCCGGCAGCTTTGAAAATTTTTAATTACCTATTGACAAACTATGTTTGTGGGTATATTATGGCGCCATGGAACGGAACGGACCGTTCGGAAGGGAGGGAGAACGCCATGACCATGTATACGATCGGAATGACGCCGCTGCGGGCGTGTTGCCGCTGCGCGCGTTTCTCCCGGACGGACCGAATGGTTGGACGCTTCGGCGGCTTTGCGCCGCTGCGCCGATGTTGACCGTTCAGACGTCGACCGGGAGCCGTGCGGCTCCCTTTTTGCTGCGCGGAAGGTGCGGCGTGCGGCTTTGCGGCCCGAAAGCATAGAAAACCGATGGGAAAGGTGGAAACGCCCGTGAGCTGGGAATTTATCCGGCAGTACCTGCCGCTTTACGAGCAGGCGGCATGGCTGACGCTGCGGCTGGGCCTGATGGGGATCGCGCTGGCGGTCGGGATCGGCCTTGTGTGCGCGGCGGTCCAGTATGAAAGGGTGCCGGTCCTGCGGCGGATCGTGGGGGCGTACATCGAGCTGAGCCGGAACACTCCGCTGCTCATCCAGCTCTTTTTCATCTATTACGGGCTGCCCAAGCTGGGCATCCGTACGGACGCCGCGGCCTGCGGCGTGGCGGGCCTTGCGTTTCTGGGCGGGAGCTATATGGCCGAGGCGTTCCGCAGCGGGCTGGAGGCGGTGGATACCGTCCAGACCGAGAGCGCGCTGAGCCTGGGCATGACGCGGATGCAGGCCATGCGGTACGTGATTTTGCCGCAGGCGGCCTCCGTCAGTGTTCCGGCGTTCATGGCCAACGTGATCTTTCTTCTGAAGGAGACCAGCGTGTTCAGCGCCGTCAGCCTGATGGACCTGATGTTCACGGCCAAGGACCTGATCGGCCTGTACTCCAAGACCACGGAGAGCCTGTTTTTGCTGGTAGTGTTCTACCTCATCATTCTTCTGCCGGTGTCCCTGCTGGGGAGCCTTCTGGAAAGGAGGCTGCGCTATGCCGGATTTGGGGCTTGAGGTCCTGTGGAAGGGCAAAAACGCCGCCCGTCTGCTGGCCGGACTGTGGACCGCGCTGCGCATCAGCCTGATCTCCGTGGTCATCAGCATCCCGCTGGGCATCCTGCTGGGGGCGCTGATGACCCGGCGGAACCCCATCGTCCGGGCGGTCCTGCGGCTGTATCTGGAGTTTATCCGCATCATGCCCCAGATGGTGCTGCTGTTCCTCGCCTATTTCGGAACGACCCGGGCCTTCGGCTGGGACCTCTCCGGCGAGACGGCGTCCATCATCGTGTTCACCCTCTGGGGAACGGCGGAGATGAGCGATCTGGTTCGGGGCGCGCTCATTTCCATCCCGAAGCACCAGTATGAGAGCGGCGAGGCGCTGGGCCTGACCCGGGCGCAGACGTATCTTTACATCATCATCCCCCAGACGGTGCGGCGGCTGCTGCCGCTGTCCATCAACCTCATCACGCGGATGATAAAGACCACCAGCCTGATCCTGATGATCGGCGTGGTGGAGGTGCTGAAGGTGGCCCAGCAGATCATCGAAGCCAACCGCACCGCCAGCCCCAACGCGGCCTTCGGTGTGTACCTGACCGTGTTCGTGCTGTATTTCCTCGCCTGCTGGCCCATCAGTCTGCTGGCGCGGCATCTGGAAAAGAAATGGAGGTAAGCGGCCATGAGCGAACCGCTTTTGGAGGTCTCCCACCTGACCAAGCGATACGGACAGACCGAGGTCCTGCACGACGTGAGCTTCTCCGTCCGGCAGGGCGAGGTGGTGGTGATCCTCGGCCCCAGCGGCTGCGGAAAGAGCACGCTGCTGCGGTGCATCAACGCGCTGGAGCCGGTCCAGAGCGGAGAGATCCGTCTGGGCGGCGCACCCATCGACCGCTCCGCCAAAAATCTCCCCGCCCTGCGGCGGCGGATCGGCATGGTGTTCCAGAGCTATGAGCTGTTTCCGCACCTGACGGTGCTGGACAACATCCTGCTGGCCCCCTGCAAGGTGCTGAAAAAGAAGCGGGAGGAGGTCCGGGAGGAGGCGCGCGCGCTTTTGAAGCGGGTGGGCCTGCTGGAAAAGGAGAACAGCTATCCCCGGGAGCTGTCCGGCGGACAGAAGCAGCGGGTCGCCATCGTGCGGGCGCTGTGCATGCACCCGGAGCTGCTGCTGTTCGATGAGGTGACGGCGGCGCTGGACCCGGAGATGGTCCGGGAGGTGCTGGACGTGATGCTGGATCTGGCCCGGGAGGGCAAGACCATGCTTATCGTGACCCACGAGATGCAGTTTGCCCGGGCGGTGGCCGACCGCGTGCTGTTTCTGGACGGCGGCGGGATCGCCGAGGAGGCCGCGCCGGACGAGTTCTTTGACCGCCCGAAAACGGAACGGGCGAAGCAGTTTTTGAATATGTTCGAGTTTGACGCGGTCAGACCCGAAAAGAAGACCGAATGACCCGGCGCGCCCGCGCCGGAGATCCTGAAACAAAACGACCGATCATAAAAGGAGTTGCTTTATCATGAAAAACCTGAAGAAGATCCTCGCGCTGACCCTGGCCCTTTCCGCCGCGCTGGCCACGACCGCCTGCGGCTCCGGCAGCGCGCCCGCGGCGTCCGGCTCGGCCTCCGGCAGCGGGGCGGACGGCAAGACCGTCTACCGTATGCTGGACCAGATCAAGGAGAGCGGCACGATCAACATCGGCGTGTTTTCCGATAAGAACCCGTTCGGCTACGTGGATGAGAACGGCGAGTATCAGGGCTACGATGTGTACTTCGCCGACCGGCTGGCCAAGGATCTGGGCGTGGAGGTGAACTACGTCTCCACCGAGGCGGCCAACCGCATCGAGTATCTCCAGACCGGCAAGGTGGACGTAATCCTCGCCAACTTCACCGTCACACCCCAGCGGGCGGAGGAGGTGGACTTCGCCCTGCCGTACATGAACGTGGCGCTGGGCGTCGTCTCCCCGGATAGCCGGGTGATCGACAGTCTGGAGAACTGGGATGAAAACGACGAGATGATCGTCATTTCCGGCACCACGGCCGAGACCTATCTGACGGAGAGCTATCCCAACATCAAACTCCAGAAGTACGATACCTATGCCAACGCTAAGAACGCCATTGAGAACGGAAACGGCGCGGCGTGGGCCAACGACAACACGGAGGTCATCGCCTTCGCCCTCCAGAACCCCGGCTACACCGTGGGCATCTCCACGCTGGGCAGCAGCGACACCATCGCTCCCGCCGTATCCAAGGGCAACCAGACGCTGCTGGACTGGATCAACAGCGAGATCGAGAGCCTGGGCAAGGAGCAGTTCTTCCACGCCGATTATGAGGCCACACTGGTGGACACCTACGGGCTGGAATACGAGGACAGCCTTGTGGTGGAGGGCGGCGCTGCCGCGCAGAACTGAACGGAAGCTCCGCCGGACGCGGAGGGCCGGATGGTCCTCCGCGTCCTTTTTCGCCCGGCCGCACCGCCGCCGGCTTCCTCAAAAGCGGGTCATGCTGCGATAAGGACTGCGTGGAGGACCTGCGCTTCTATCCCAGACTCCAGTATGTGGACGTCATCAACCGCGCCCTGTCCGTCAAGGGCGGCAGCGCCAAGCTGCTGCACGTGTATGTGGATGTGGAGCCGGTGACGTTCAACCGGGGCTTCTTCACCGTGGATATGCGCTTTTTCTATCAGGTGACGCTTCAGGCGTATCTGAGTACGCCTGCGCCGGTGACGGTGGAGGGCCTGTGCGTGTTCGACAAGCGGGTGCTGCTGTTCGGCAGCGAGGGGAGCGCCAAGATCTTCTCATCCGAGTTCCGCGCCGGGGAGCCGGACGCCCAGTGCCTGCGCCAGAGCAATCTGCCCGTGGCGGTGGTGGAGGCCGTCGATCCCATCGTGCTGGACGCGAAGCTGGTGGAGTCCTGCGGCTGCCGTCCCTGCGACTGCGACCTGTGCGAGGTCCCGTCCTTCGTCAGCGGCTTCTTCGGCGGCGAGCTGTCCAGCGGGGACGACGCGCGGCGCGTCTATGTGACGCTGGGGCAGTTCTCCATCGTGCGGCTGGAGCGGGACTCCCAGCTCCTGATCCCCGTGTACGATTACTGCATGCCCGAGAAGGAGTGCTCCGGCGGTCCCTGCGAGGACCCCTGCGGGCTGTTCCGCAACATCAGCTTCCCTGTGGGCGAGTTCTTCCCGCCCAACACGATCTGCCGTCCCGAGACGTACGAGGAGACCCGGAATCTTTGCAGCTGCTGCCAGTGAGCGAGCGCCCGGCATCGAAGGATGCCGGGCGTTTTTCTGCCTGCCCGTTTTTTCCGGTCATAAAGTGGGACGGGCTTTCATATGCTGGACCATCGACAGGGGGGATGCGCATGGAGCAGCGGGAGGAGATCGCCAGATACCGGCAGGCGGCGGCGTTTCTGCCGGTGCGTTTGCGGCGGCTGGCGGAGACGCTTCCGCCGGAGGAGCAGGCGGAGGCGGAGGAGCTTCGGCTCCGGGCGGGACGGCCCATGACCGTCCTGCTCCCGGACGGGGAGGTTTGCCCGTGGCGGGCGGAGCCGCCGGTGGAGCCGGAGGAGCTGGAGACGCTGTGCGACCTTGGAACGGAGTTTTCCCGGTATGCCGCCGCCGAGACGCTGCGGGCGGGCTTCCTGCCCGTGCGGGGCGGGTTCCGGATCGGCTTCTGCGGCACCGCGGTGATGAAAGACGGCATCTGCACGAATCTGACGGACCTCTCCTCGGCCAACGTGCGGATCGGGCGGGAGAAGCGGGGCGTCGCGGCGGAGCTGGCCCGGCGGCTGCTGGCGGACGGCGGGCCGGAGAGCACGCTGCTGCTCTCTCCGCCGGGCGGAGGAAAGACCACGCTCCTGCGGGATCTGATCCGCTGCATCTCGGAGGCGGGCTTCCGGGTGGGGCTGGCGGACGAGCGGGGCGAGCTGGCCGTCTGCTACCGCGGGCGGCCGCAGATGGACGTGGGGCCGTGCACCGACGTGCTGGACGCCTGCCCCAAGGCGGCGGCGATCCCCATGCTGGTGCGGACGATGAATCCCCAGATCGTCGCCACCGACGAGATCACCGCGGAGGAGGACATCCGCGCCGCGGTCATGGCGGCGGGATGCGGGGTGCGGCTGCTGGCCACCGTCCACGCGGCGGACGTGCAGGAGCTGCGGCAGAAGCCGCTGTATGTCCGGCTTCTGGAGACAAGGGTGTTCCGGTACGCGGTGTGCATCCGCCGGACGGCGGAGGGACGGGCCTACGGATTGGAGGAGCTGCCATGAAGCTGCTGGGAGCGGCGCTGGTGCTGGCGGGCTTCGGCGCGGCGTGGCGGTCGCAGCTGCGGGCGTGGCGGCAGGAGGAGGAGACGCTGGCCTGTCTGGCGGCGGCGCTGGAGCAGCTCTGTGCCCGCATCCGGCTGACCCGCAGACCGCTGCCGCGGCTCCTGCGGGAGGTGAGCGGCGGGGGACGCTCTCCCGCGGAGACGTGCCTGCGGGAGACGGCGGCGGCGATGGAGCGGGGCGAGCCGCCCTCGCGGGCGTGGGCCGCGGCCTGCCGGACGCTCCCACTGGGAGAGACGGCGCGCTCCGCCGCCGCGGAGCTGGGCGGCGCGCTGTCCGGCGGCGAGGAGGATATCTGTAAAGCGATCCAGCTTGCGGCAGACCGGCTGCGAGGAGAATTGACGGAGCTTCGGCATGAAAAGCGTGACCGGGCCAAACGGAGCGGAGCAGTCTGCTTCTCCGCCGCGGCGCTGGTCATCATTCTTCTGCTGTAAAGGGTTTACGAAAGGAATTTTGCCATGGATGTGGATCTGATTTTCCGGATCGCCGCCATCGGGATCCTGGTGGCGGTGCTCAACCAGCTTCTGGTGCGCTCCGGACGGGAGGAGCAGGCCATGATGACGACGCTGGCGGGACTGGTGGTGGTGCTGATGATGATGGTGCGGCAGATCAGCAGTCTGTTTCAGCTCATCAAGGACCTGTTCGGCTTCTGATGGAGCAGGTGATCCAGACGGCGGCGGTGTGCGTCCTGACGGCGCTGCTGGCCGCGGTGGTGCGCCGGGGCGCGCCGGAGGCGGCGCTGCTGCTGGGACTTGCGGCGGCAGTGGGGGTCCTGCTGGCCCTGTCCGGCGAGCTGCGGACGCTGGCGGGCTTTTTCACGGAGCTGGCCGCGCGGACCGGCGCGGCGGACGGCATTTTTCTGCCGCTGTATAAGACCATCGGCATTGCGTTGGTGGTCAAGGTGGGGGCCAGCCTGTGCCGGGACGCGGGAACGGCGGCATTGGCCTCCGCACTGGAGATCTCTGGCGCGGCGTGCGCGCTGCTGGCGGCGCTGCCGCTGCTGGAGCGGACGCTGAGCGTCCTGTTGGAGCTGATGGAATGAAAATTTGGCTGACGGCGGCGGCGCTGTGCCTGCTGCTGACGGTTCCGGTTGCCGCCGGGGTGCCGGACGAGCTGTGGAACGCCCTGCCGGAGGGTACGGAGGAGATCCTGAAGCAGACGGAGCTGGACTCCGCGGACCCGCTGGGCAGCGGCGCGGCCCGGATCCTGCAGGGACTGGCGGAGCAGGGGCGCGGCGTGCTGCGCCAGCGGCTGCGGGGGGCGGTGAGCGTTCTGCTGGCGGTGCTTCTGTGCGGCGCAGCGGACGGCTTTTCCCAGACCGCCGGGGCCTCCGGCCCCCGGCTGGTCACAACGGCGGGGGCCTTGTCCGTCACGCTGCTGACGGCGGGCAGTCTGGAGACGCTGATCGGCATGGGCAGCGGCGCGATCCGGGCGCTGAACGACTTCGGCGGCGTGCTGCTGCCGGTGCTGGCCGCGGCGGCGGCAGTCAGCGGCTCCGTTACCTCCGCCACGGTGCAGCAGGTGATCGCGGTGCTGTTCACCGGCGCGCTGCTCAAGCTGATCGAGGGCGTGCTGCTGCCGATGGTGTATCTGTACATCGGGATGCTGACCGCCGCGGCGTGCCTTCCGGACGGGCGGCTGGGCAGCATCGCGGACGCGCTGCGCAAATGCGTCACGTGGGTGCTGTGCGGCGCGCTGACGGCGTTCACACTGTATCTCTCCGCAGCGCGCATCATCTCCGGGACGGCGGACGCGGCGGCGGTAAAGCTGGCAAAGACCGCCGTCTCCGGCGCGGTGCCGGTGGTGGGCGGGATCATCGCCGAGGCGGCGGAGACGGTCCTGACCGGCGCGGGGCTTTTGAAAAACGCCGTGGGCGCGTTCGGGATGCTGGCGGTGCTGGCGGCCTGCGCGTGGCCCTTCCTGCACCTCGGCGTGCAGTACCTTCTTTATAAGCTGGCGGGATTTCTGGCGGGACTGATCGGACCGGCGGAGCTGTGCCGGCTGGTGGACGGACTGGGGAGCGCCTTCGGACTGGTGCTGGGCATGACGGGAGCCAGCGCGCTGGCGCTGCTGATCGCCATCCTCTCGTCCATGGCCGCCGTGACGTAGGAGGTGGGAGGATGATCGAGGCGATACGGAGCTGGCTGACGGCGGCGGTGGCCGCGTCGTTCCTGACCGCCGCGGCCCAGAGCCTGATCCCGGAGGGCGCAGTGCGGAAGGCTGCGGGCTTTGCCGGGGGGCTGGCGCTGATCTGCGTGCTGCTGGAGCCGTTTCTGACGCTGGACCTCTCCCGCACGGAGCTTTCCTACGACGTCTGCGCGCAGGCGGTGGAGGAGCGGCGGGAGGAGCTTCAGACCCAGAGTGATCGGGAGCTGGAACGGCTCATAGCGGAGCGGACGCAGGCATATATTCAGGACAAAGCGGCGGAGCTTGGCGTGGCGTGTACGGTCCGGGTGCTGGTGGAGCCGGGAGCGGACGGCGTTCCCGTCCCGGCAGGCGCGGTGGTGACGGGGGAGTGTCCCGGCGCGCTGGCGGATTACATGGAGCGGGAGCTTGGAATCTCAAAGGAGAGGCAGGTCTATCATGAAGCAGACTGAAACGCTGAAAGCGCTGTGGAGCCGGTGGAAATACGCCGCGCTGATCGCGGCGGCGGGCGCGGCGCTGCTGCTGCTTCCGGCGGGCGGCGGACGGACGGACGCGGCGCCTGCGGCGGAGATGGAGGAGCGCGTGCAGGACACGGTGCGGGAGATGGAGACGCGGATGGAGGCGATCCTCAAGACGATCGACGGGGCGGGAGAACTGCACCTGATGCTGGCGGCGGACACGGGGACCGCCCGCCAGCTGGCGCAGGACACGGAGCTGAGCTACAGCGGAGCCGTTTCCGCGCCGGACGACTATCTGCGCAGGGAGGAAACGGTCCTCACCGGCAGCGGCTCGGGCGAGGGGCCGGTGGTGACCCAGACGCGCTGCCCCACGTGGCGGGGCGCGCTGGTGGTGTGCCAGGGCGGCGGAGACGCGCAGGTGCGCTTTGCGGTCACGGCGGCGGTGAGCGCCCTGACGGGGCTGGGCGCGGATCGGATCACGGTGGCAAAATGTCAGTGATATTTTGGAGGAGGAAAGGGACCATGAGAGGAAATTGGAAACGGTACACGGTGGTCGTGACCATGCTGGTGCTGGTGTGCGCAGCGGCGGCGCTGAACTGGCAGGCGACGCAGAGCGCCGCTCCGCCCGAGGACGCGGCGCAGTCCGCTCAGACGGATGAAAAGCTGCTGGGCGCGGCGGCGCTGGTCTCCGGCGGGGACGGCGCGGCGGACCCCGCCGCGGCACCGGTGGACGAGACGGGCGTTTACACCGGGTCGGACTACTTCGCCTCCGCCCGGCTGACCCGCCAACAGGCCCGGGACGCCGCCGTGGCGCTTTTGCAGCAGGCCGCCGACGAGGACGGCGCGGCGCAGGCCGCGCTGGACAACGCCGCCGCTGGCATTCAGGCCATGGCGCAGTACACCATGGCCGAGGCCCAGATCGAAAATCTGGTGGCGGCCAAGGGGTACGCCGACTGCGTGGCCTTCATGAGCGAGGACAGCCTCAGCGTGGTGGTCTCCGCGCCGGAGGGGACGCTCAGCGGCGAGGACGTGGCGAAGATCACGGACATCGCCGTGGCCGAGACGGGCTATCCCGTGGACAGCATCAAGATCATGGCGGCTAACTGAGCGCGAAATTAGCTGTTGTAATTTTCCGTGAAGCATGGTAAACTAAAAGGCACGAATGAAGACGCCTGCCCTGCGCGTGGCCGCGCGGCAGCGAGAAGGAGCGAGGATACTATGGGCGAGAGCCGGGAATACATGACCCTGCCGGAGGAAAACGGCAGCATCAATATCGCGCAGGACGTGATCGCCGCCATCGCGGTGGGCGCCGTCCGCGACGTGGAGGGCGTGTCCGGGATGATGAGCGGCATGGGCGGCAGCGTCTCGGACCTGATGAACAAGAAAAACGCCCAGAAGGGCGTCCGCGGCGTGAAGATCGACATGACCGGCGCGGCGCTGACGCTGGACGTGTACCTGACGGTGAAGTACGGCAGCGTGATCCCCGAGGTGGCGGAAAACGCGCAGAAAGCCGTCTCCTCCGCAGTGGAGGCCATGACCGGCTGCACTGTGGGCGCGGTGAACATCCATGTCGGCGGCGTGACGCTGGACTGAGAAGAGGACGAACGGGATTATGGTACGGAACGTAGCACGAGAGATCGCCGTGCGTCTTGCCTATGAGCTGAGTTTTTCGGATGAGACCGCGCAGGAGCTGCTGGACCGCCGCTTGGCGGCGGACAATTTTGCATCTCTGGCGGAGGAGGACACGCTCTACGCCGAGGCGCCCAACGAAAAGCAGGCGGCCTATATCCGCCGTCTGGTCACCGGCGTGTCCGAGCACGCCGCAGAGCTGGACGGCTACATCTCCAAGTACGCGCAGGGGTGGAGCTTTGCCCGCATCCCGCTGGTGGCGTCCGCCGTTATGCGGGTGTGTATGTATGAGATCATGTACATGCCGGACATCCCCACCGGCGCGGCCATCAACGAAGCGGTGGAGATCGCCAAGAAGTACGAAACGCCGGAGACGGTAAAATTCATCAACGGCATTCTGGGCAGCTTTGCGCGTCAGGAGTGTCCGCAGGAATGAGCGCCGGGACGGGGCGGGCCGCAAGCCCGCCCTGTTTTTCTGTATCCGGGTCCCGGCGCGGAGAGGAGGACGCTGCCCATGGAGCAGCCGATCTATCAGGTATCGCAGGTCAATGAATACGTCAACGCCATGCTGGACGGGGAGCCGCTTCTGCAGGACCTTCTGGTCCGGGGCGAGCTTTCCAACTACAAGATCTACCCCTCCGGCCATCACTACTTCACCCTCAAGGACCGGGACGGCGCGCTGCGGTGCGTCATGTTCCGGTCACAGGCCCAGCGCCTGCACTTCCGGCCGGAGAGCGGGATGAAGGTCATCGCCCGGGGCCGGATCTCGGTCTTTCCCCGGGACGGGGCCTATCAGCTCTACTGCGCCGGGCTTTCGCCGGACGGCGTGGGTGAGCTGGCGGTGGCCTTTGAGCAGCTCAAGGCAAAGCTGCTGGAGGAGGGCCTTTTCGACGAGGACCATAAAAAGCCCCTGCCGCGCTATCCCCAGACCATCGCCATCGTCACCTCCGCCGCCGGCGCGGCGGTCCACGATATGCTGCGCATCCTGCGGCGGCGGTACCCGGCGGCCAAGGCGGTGCTGCTGCCTGTGCGGGTGCAGGGGAAGGAGGCCCCGGCGGAGATCGCGGGCGCCATCCGGTACGCCAACCGCTGGCGGGTGGGCGACCTTATCATCACCGGCCGGGGCGGCGGATCCATCGAGGACCTGTGGGCCTTCAACGACGAGCGGGTGGCCCGGGCGATCTATGATTCCGAGATCCCGGTGATCTCGGCCGTGGGCCACGAGCCGGACGTGACCATTTCGGACTTTGTGGCGGACGCGCGGGCGTCCACTCCCTCCAACGCGGCGGAGATTGCCGTGCCGGACCAGATGGAGCTGCTGCGCTGGCTGCGCGGCGCGCAGGAGCGCCTTCTTCTGGCGGAGGAGACGAAGCTGGAGCGCTGCCGCCGCAGGCTGGACGAGCTGTCCGGCCGCCGGGTGCTGCGGGACCAGATGGCGTCGGTCCAGGACCGGCGGATGCTGCTGGCCCATCTGCAGCAGCGGCTGGGCGACCTGTCCGCCCGGAGCGTGGGCGAAAAGCGGCGGGCGTTTTCCGCTCTGGCCGCGTCGCTGGACGCCATGAGCCCGCTGAAGGTTTTGGGCCGGGGGTACGCCGTGGTCCGGAACGGGCAGGGGATCGTGAAGAGCTATCGGGACGCGCCCGTCGGGAGCCATATCGAGGTGGCGCTGGGCGAGGGCGCGCTGGAATGCACCGTTGAGAAAGGAAGAGCGTGATGGCAGGAAGGAAAAAGGAGACCCGGACGTTCGAACAGCAGATCGCGCGGCTGGAGGAGATCGTGGCCCGGATGGAAAAGGGCGACGCGGAGCTGGCGGAGTCGCTGGCCCTGTTTGACGAGGGAACAGGACTAATCGCCTCCTGCTCCAAGCTGCTGGACGAGGCGGAGCAGAAGGTGGTCCGCCTGATGAAGGGCGCGGACGGCGCGCCGGTGGAGCTGCCCTTTGACGCGGACGAGGAGGAAGAAAACGATGGATAAGCTGGAATTTGACGCGCGGTACGACGAATACCGCCGGAGCGTGGAGGACTATCTGAGCGGCCTGTTTACAGACCGGCCCCACTGGGCGGACCTGTACGACTCCATGCGGTACAGCCTGCTGGCGGGCGGAAAGCGCATCCGCCCGGTCCTGACGCTGGAGACGGCACGACTGTGCGGTCTGGACTGGCACGCGGCGATCCCTGCGGCCTGCGCGCTGGAGCTGGTGCATACCTATTCCCTGATCCACGACGACCTGCCCTGCATGGACGACGACGACCTGCGCCGGGGCAAGCCCACCAACCACCGGGTCTACGGCGAGACGCTGGCCGTTCTGGCGGGCGACGCGCTCCAGCCGGAGGCGTTCCGCCTGATCCTGACCGCGCCGGAGCTGGACCCGGTCCGCCGGGCGGACTGTGCGCTGGTCCTGGCCCGCGCCGCCGGCGCGGACGGGATGGTGGCCGGTCAGGTGCTGGACACGCTTCACCAGCCCCGCACCCGGGAGGAGCTGCTGGAGGTCCACCGCCTGAAAACGGGCGCCATGCTTCAGGGCGCGGCGCTGCTTGGCTGCGCCGCCGCCGGAGCGGGGGAGCAGACGCGCCGCTGCTTTGCTTCCTACGCGCAGGAGCTGGGCGTGGCGTTCCAGATCCGGGACGATATGCTGGATGTGATCGGCGACGAGGCCGCGTTTGGAAAGCCCATCGGCTCCGACCGGGCGGACGGCAAGACCACGTATGTGGACGTGCTGGGTCTGGAGGGGTGCGAAAACGCCGTGGCTATGTGCACCGCGGCGGCGAAGGCCGCGCTGGCGCGGCTGCCGGAGCACGGCTTTCTGGACGCGCTGGCCGACACGCTGGCGCAGCGCCAAAAGTAAGCGCCCCGGCTCCGGCAAAAAAATTTACAGTTTGTATATACAAATATTGTTGTATATTTATCGGGAACGTGATATACTCTAATATACTAAGCGGCGGCGCAGTATCCTAGTCAGGACTGCCGTCTCTCAGGGAGGGCCTAAAAATCCTCTGAAGGGCATATCGATGAAACCCGTGGTGCCTGCTTGGAACGCCCAGTTCTGGGTGGGTGCTGGGGGGAAGTGTGTTTTCACACTTGCGGACTCAGGGCGATGAGCAACGGCATGGTCAACCCGACCCTGTTTCCGTGGAGACCTGTTCTTGTGCGCGGACGTAATCCCATGCGGTATCCGGCCCGCGTACGAAACAGATTAGAACCTGCAGTGCGGTGCATCGGGCGCTTGCGTCCGTAACGCTGTGTGCAGATGTAGCCTGCCTTGCGTGGGCGCGGTGGATGAAGGAACCAAACGGCTCCGGCTCTGGCCAGAGCGGGACCGTTATCGCCTTCTGAAACCCCGTCTGCAAAAGAGGCTAAAGAAACGGACAGACTGCGGTGGAAATCACCTAGGCTGTCGCAAGAGCAGAAAAGGGATTACAGTGCGGACTAAGTGGCAGTCGGGTCGCGCGGACGGCAACGCCGCGAAGCAGCGCCGAAAGGGGAACCGCCTCCATCGGCAACGAGAGGTGCGCTGCAGGGAAACCCAACCCGTACCTAAGCCGTAAGATTAACCTTTTTTGCAGCCGCCTGCTTAGTATTTTGAATTTCAGCCCGCCGGAGAAACGCTCCGGCGGAGCTTCTGTTCCGCTCGAGGAGGACGCGGTTTGAGCAAGGGAAAAAAGAAGAAAAAGGACGCGCAGCCCCGGCGGGACCGCTGGGTCCTGTGGGTGTTTTTGATGGCCGTGTCACTGTCCGCCGCGCTGAGTCTTGCGTCTGAGAGCGTGCTTTCAGAGGCGGGGCTTGTCGCGGCGCTGCTGGTTCTGGCGGCGTTTATCGCGCTGGGCATCCTGTTCGACATCATCGGCGTGGCCGTGACCGCCGCCGACGAGCGGCCGTTCCACTCCATGGCCGCCCACCGGGAGCCGGGGGCGACGGAGGCCATCGGCCTGCTGCGTCGGGCCAGCCACGTCAGCAGCTTCTGCAACGACGTGGTGGGCGACATCTGCGGCATCGTCTCCGGTACGACCGGCGCCGTGATCGTGGTCCAGCTGCAAAAGGCGTTCAGCGTCCAGACTGTGCTTTTGAGCGTGTCGGTGACAGCGCTGATCTCCGGCCTGACCATCGGCGGCAAGGCGCTGGGTAAGACGTTTGCCATGAACAAGAGCACCCGCGTGGTCTTTCTCGCGGGCAAATTTCTGCACATATTCCATCGTTCCTCCAAGTGATGGCGGAGGGAGAGAGCTTTTATGATCCTTGAAACGATCCAATCCCCGGCGGATGTAAAAAAGCTGACGCGGCAGGAGCTGGGGCAGCTCTGCGAGGAGCTGCGCGGTTTTCTGATCGACAGCGTGTCCAAGACCGGCGGGCACCTCGCCTCCAATCTGGGCGTGGTGGAACTGACGGTGGCGATCCACCGGGTGTTCGACACGGCGCAGGACCGGCTGGTCTTCGACGTGGGCCACCAATGCTATGTTCACAAGGCCCTGACGGGCCGCAGAGAGCTTTTCAGCACCCTGCGGCAGTTCGAGGGCCTTTCCGGCTTTCCAAAGCCCTATGAGAGCGAGCACGACGCGTTCGTCGCGGGCCACGCATCCAACTCCGTGTCCGTGGCGCTGGGCATGGCCCGGGCGCGGACAATCAAGGGCGAGGACCGCAGCGTTCTGGCCCTGATCGGGGACGGGGCGCTCTCCGGCGGTCTTGCCTATGAGGGGCTGAACAACGCCGGCGCGTCTGGTGAGCCGCTGATCGTGATTTTGAACGACAACGGGATGTCCATCAACCCCAACGTGGGCGCGGTGAGCCGCCATTTGAGCAAGATCCGCAGCAAACCCGCCTATTACCACTTCAAAAAGTGGTATCGCGGCCTGTTCGGCGCCCGCCCCATGGACAACCGGCTCTATCGGTTCAACCACCGGCTCAAATCGCAGCTCAAAAAGGCCATCTGGCCGGGGAGCACGCTGTTTGAGGACATGGGCTTCACTTACCTCGGCCCCATCGACGGCCACGATCTGGACCGCCTGTGCGATGTTTTGCAGTGGGCAAAGGAGCTGCGCCGCCCGGTGCTGGTCCATGTGAACACCGTGAAGGGCAGGGGATACGGCCCGGCGGAGCGGGATCCCGGAAAATTCCACGGCGTGTCCCCTTTCGACCCGCAGACCGGCCTTTTGAAAAAGGAGGAGCAGGAGAGCTTTTCCTCCGTGTTCGGCAGGACGCTGGCGACCTGCGCCGCGGAGGACAGCCGCGTGTGCGCCATCACCGCTGCCATGGCGGACGGGACGGGGCTTGCGCCTTTCCGGAAGGAGTTCCCGGAGCGCTTTTTTGACGTGGGCATCGCGGAGGGACACGGCGCGGCCATGGCCGCGGGCCTTGCGTCGCAGGGGATGCTTCCGGTTTTTGCCGTGTATTCCACATTTTTGCAGCGCAGCTATGATATGCTGCTCCACGACATCGCGCTCCAGCAGCTCCACGTGGTGCTGGCGGTGGACCGCGCGGGCCTTGTGGGCAGCGACGGCGAGACGCATCACGGCGTGTTCGATGCGCTGTTCCTGCCCACCGTGCCCGGAATGACGGTGCTCTGTCCGGCGAACTTTGCGGAGCTGCGGCGGATGTTGCGCGACGCGCTGTTCCACATTGACGGACCGGTGGCCGTCCGCTATCCCCGGGGCGGGGAGGGACGCTACCGGGAGGACAGCGGCCCGGATGCCGCCGTGCGGCTGCGCAGCGGCGCGGACGTGACCCTGCTGACCTACGGCATTTTGACCGATCAGGCGCTGGCGGCGGCAGAGCTGCTGGAGCGCAGCGGCGTTCAGGCGGGCGTTGTAAAGCTGAACCGCATTGCACCGCTCTGCTACGAGGACCTTGCGCCGGTTTTGAGCGGCTGCGGGTTCATGGCGGCTATTGAGGATTGCTGCGGCTCCGGCTGCGTGGGCCAGCGGGTGGGCGGCATTCTGGCTGCCCGCGGCGACGCGCCGAAGCGGATCTTGTTTATGAATCTGGGCGGCAGCTTTGTACCCGCAGGCTCGGTCGCGGAGCTGGAACACAGTCTGGGACTGGATGCGGAGGGCATCGCTGCTGCGGTTTTGAAGGCGCTTCGCTGAAGCGCCCGCGAGGGGGAGTCATTTCATGAGCGGAAAAAAGCGGCTGGACGTGCTTCTGGTGGAGCGCGGACTTCAGGAGAGCCGCCAGAAGGCGCAGGCCACCATTATGAGCGGCCTTGTATTTGTCAGGGGCCAGCGGGCGGACAAGCCCGGCACGGCCTATCCCGAGGACGCGGAGATCGAGGTGCGGGGGAACGCGCTGGCCTACGTGAGCCGGGGAGGGCTGAAGCTGGAAAAGGCCATGAGGACTTTCCCCATCGACCTGCGCGGCGCGGTCTGCGGCGACATCGGCGCGTCCACCGGCGGCTTTACGGACTGTATGCTGCAAAACGGCGCGGAAAAGGTCTACGCCGTGGATGTGGGGTACGGTCAACTGGCGTGGAAGCTGCGGTCGGACCCGCGGGTGGTGTGTCTGGAGCGGACCAACGCCCGGTATCTGACCCATGAGCAGGTGCCGGACGAGCTGGATTTTTCCAGCGTGGACGTGAGCTTTATCTCGCTGAAGCTGATCCTGCCCGCCCTGCGGGGACTTTTGAAGGAGACGGGCCGCGCGGTCTGTCTGGTGAAGCCGCAGTTTGAGGCCGGACGGGAAAAGGTCGGCAAAAAGGGCGTTGTCCGGGACCCGGCGGTCCACGAGGAGGTGCTGGAGCATTTCCTTGAGCACGCAAAGGAATCTGACTTTACAGTGCTTGGATTGACATACTCTCCCATCCGCGGGCCGGAGGGAAATATTGAGTACCTCGGATTTTTGCAGAGCGGAGCCGCGCCGGAGCAGCAGACGTTCGATCTGGCCGCGCTGGTGGCGGAGTCTCACGCGGCGCTGCCGGAGCGGGGAGGCGCGGAAGCATGAAAGACTGGAAAAAGGTCATTCTGTGCCCCAACCCCAGCCGGGATCATGACATGTGCGCTACGAAGACGGCGAAGGAAACTTTGGAACGCTACGGCTTCCGAACGGTGGTGTGCTCCCCGTTCCGGGATCAGCGGGAGGGGACCTTTGCTGATCTGGATGTGCGCCCGCTGACGCAGGAGCTGCGCTCCGCGGATCTGATGATTACCTTCGGCGGAGACGGGACGATCCTCCATCTGGCCAAGCTGGCCGCGCTGAACAAGGTTCCGGTCCTTGGCGTCAACACGGGCAGCCTTGGCTTCATCGCGGAGCTGGAGCTGAGCGAGCTGGATATGCTGTGCCGTCTGGAATCGTGGGATTTCAAGACGGAGAGCCGGATGATGCTGGACGTTTCGGTCCTGCGGGACGGGCGGCAGGTCTACACGAATCTGGGGCTGAACGACGCGGTGATCCGGGAGGGGCCGATCTCCCACGTGATCCACCTGCGGATCGAGTCGGACGCCCACCATCTGGCGGACATTGCGGGCGACGGCGTCATCATCGCCACGCCCACCGGCTCCACGGCCTATTCGCTCTCGGCGGGCGGGCCGGTGATGGAGCCGAACGCGGAGGCGATGGTGGTCTGTCCCATCTGTACGCATAATATGCGCTTTTCTTCGTATGTTTTGTCGCCGGGACACACGCTTTCCATCCGCATGGAGCGCAACGGGCGCAAGCCCGTCTACCTGTTTGTGGACGAGAGCCGGGGCTTTGCGCTCCGGTCGGAGGACGAAGTGCAGGTGCGCCGGTCGAAGTACGCGCTGAAGCTGGTGCGGCTGACGGAAAAGAGCTTTTGCGAGATTTTTGCGAAAAAAATGCTGCCGGGAGGTCAAGAGGGATGAAAAACGAGCGACAGATGCTGATTTTGGAGATCATCGGTCAGGAGAATATCGAGACGCAGGAGCAGCTTCTCCTCCGGCTTCAGGAGCGGGGCGTGACCAGCACGCAGGCCACCATTTCCCGGGACATCAAGCAGATGCACCTTATCAAGGAGCCGGTGGGACACGGCGTGTATAAATATTCTGTGTCCGGGAACCGGACGAAGCTGAATTTTGCGGAGAAGCTGCGCACGATCTTCCGCGAGAGCATCACCAGCATCGACAGCGCGCAGAACATTGTGGTGGTAAAGACCATGCCGGGGCTGGCCAGCGCCGCCTGCGCCGCGCTGGACGACATGGACCTAAATTATATGATGGGCAGTCTTGCGGGGGATGACACGGCGTTTCTCGTGATGCGGGACCCTGAGTCCGCCCAGACCTTCTGCCGGGAGATCCAGGAAATGATCAATATGTGACCGCTGAAAAGCGAATTGACTTTACAGAGACTGAGAGGAGGAGAAACAGTGCTGGAATTGCTGCACATTGAAAATGTGGCGGTCATCGAGCAGGCGGACATCCAGTTCCGCCCCGGCTTCAACGCGCTGACGGGCGAGACCGGCGCGGGCAAGTCCATCGTGATCGACGCCATGGGCGCGGTGCTGGGCGGACGGACCTCCCGGGACCTGATCCGGACCGGCAGTAAAAAGGCGCTGGTCAGCGCGGAGTTTTCCGGCGTTCCGACGGATCTTGCGGGCCTTGCGGAGTGCGGCGGCGAGCCGGACGAGGATGGCGTGCTGCTGCTTCAGCGGGAGATGGACGCGGACGGAAAGAACGTCTGCCGGGTGAACGGCCGCCCGGTCACGGTGTCCCAGCTCCGGGCGCTGGGGAGAAACCTCCTGAACATCCACGGCCAGCACGACGGCCAGCAGCTCCTTGACGAGGAGCAGCACGGCGCGTATCTGGACCGCTTCGGGCGGCTGGAGGGCGCGCTGGAGAGCTACCGCAGGGTCTACGGCGAGATGGCAGAGCTGCGCGGACAGATGGACGCGCTGAAGATGGACGAGGCGGAAAAGGCCCGCCGAATCGACACGCTCCGCTTTCAGATCGACGAGCTGGAGCGGGCGGAGCTGCGCCCCGGCGAGGAGGAGGAGCTGCTGGAGCGGCGGGACTTGCTGCGCAACGGAGAGAAGTATCTCGCCGCGGTAGGGGGTGCGGATCAGTGCCTGAACGGCGACGACGAGCGCAGCGGCGCGGTGTCGCTGATTCAGGAGGCGGAGAACGCGCTCTCCCACCTGAAAAACCGGAACACCCGGATCGAGGAGATCTGGGAGCGGCTGGAACAGCTTCGCTGTGAAGCATATGACCTTGCCGAGACGGTGCGGGATCTGGCAGGCGAGTTCGACTTCTCGCCGGAGGAGCTGGACGAGGTGGAGAGCCGCTCCGACCAGCTTTACCGGCTGAAAAAGAAGTACGGCGCCAGCGTGGAGGATATGCTGGAATATCTGGACCGCAGCCGCCGAGAGCTGGACGAGATCGAGACGGCGGACGATATGCTGGCCCGTCTGGCGGAGAAGCTGACCAGGGCCCAGAAGGCCGTTTCCGCCGCGGGCGCGGAGCTGACCAAGGCGCGGAAGGCCGCCGCCGCGGAGCTGGAGCAGCGTATTTTGAAGGAGCTGCGGGATCTGGACATGAACCGGGTCCGCTTCTCCATTGAGTTTACCGAAAAGGAGCCGGGGCCGGACGGCTGCGACACGGTCCGGTTCCTGATGTCCGCCAACGCGGGCGAGGCTCTCAAGCCCATCGCCCGCATCGCCTCCGGCGGCGAGCTGGCCCGCATCATGCTGGCGCTGAAAAACGTTCTGGCGGAGCAGGAGCAGGTGGGGACGCTGGTGTTCGACGAGGTGGATACCGGCGTGTCCGGCCGGGCGGCCCAAAAGGTGGCGGAAAAGCTGGCGCAGGTCAGCCGCCGCAAGCAGGTCCTCTGCGTCACGCATCTGCCGCAGCTTGCGGCGATGGCGGACTCTCATTTCTCCGTGGAGAAGGGGGAGCGAAAGGGAAGAACCTTTACAGAGGTTGTCCAGCTGGACCGTGACCGCCGCATGGCGGAGCTGGCCCGCCTGACCGGCGGCAGCAAGGTGACGGACGCGCTGCTGCAAAGCGCGGGCGAACTGCTGGACGAGGCGGAGGCGTACCGCAGAACGCTTTGACCCGCGTCCGCCCGTCCGCACATACACAGGATAAGGACCGGCCGCCGCGCGCCTGCCATGGGCGGACGGACGGCGGCCGAAAACCGGCAAAGAGGTGTACACATGGAAAATGAAATGAGAACGTTCGGCTATCTCTGCCCCGCCTGCGGGAAGCCCGTGATGGCGGCCCGCTCTCTGTTCGCGCTGGAGGCCTCCGGCGTGGAGGTGGAGTGCGAGTGCGGCGGGTCCGCGCTGCGGACGGAATTTGACGGACAGAAGTGCAGGATCTTCGTGCCCTGCGGCCTGTGCGGCGAGACGCACACGGCCCAGTGCAGCCCCGAGCAGCTGGCACGCCGGGAGGGCGTGGCCTTCGGCTGCGCCAAGACGCAGGAGTTCTGCTGCTACGTCGGCGACGAGGGTACGGTGGAAAAGCACCTGCGGGAGCTGGAGATCCTGGCGGAGAAGGAAAAGCAGAACCGGGAGAACGGCGGCGGGCAGTTTCTGGACAGCGTGGTCATGTACGAGATCCTGTCCGAGCTGAAGGAGATCGCCGCCCGTAAGGACGGGATCACCTGCGCCTGCGGGAGCCGGGAGTACGCCATGGAGATCCGCCGCTCGGCGGTGGACCTGATCTGCAAGTCCTGCGGCGCAAAGCTGCGCGTCCCCGCCGCCACGGAGGACGATCTGGACGATCTGTGCTGCCATATGCGCCTGACGATCCCGGGCAGAAGCTGACGGCGCGGGCGCAGAAAGAAAAGAAGGGGGCGGGTCTGTGATCCGGTTTCTTGCAAAGCTGTTCATTAAAAACGCGGACGATCCGAAAGATCCCGCCGTCCGCGCGGCTTACGGCATTTTGTGCGGCGCGGTGGGGATCTTTTTGAACGTCCTGCTCTTTGCGGGCAAGTTTTTTGCCGGGTCGCTCTCCGGCTCCATCGCCATCACGGCGGACGCGTTCAACAACCTGTCCGACGCCGGCTCCTCCGTCATCACGCTGCTGGGCTTCCGTCTGGGCGGGCAGAAGCCGGACCCGGAGCATCCTTTCGGCCACGGACGGATGGAGTATCTTTCGGGGCTTCTGGTGTCCATGCTCATCATCCTGATGGGCTTTGAGCTGGCCCGCTCATCGCTGGACAAGATCCTGCACCCGGAGCCGGTGGCCTTTTCCGCGGTGAGCGCGGCGATCCTGGCCGCGTCCATCTGCGTCAAGCTGTATATGTGCTGCTACAACCGCTCTGTCGGCGGACGCATCCAGTCCTCGGCCATGCGGGCCGCGGCGATGGACAGCCTGAGCGACAGCGCGGCGACTGCCGCGGTGCTTGTGGCCAGTGTGATCGGCCGCATCACCGGACTTCAGATCGACGGCTGGTGCGGTGCGCTGGTGGCGCTGTTCATCCTCTGGTCCGGGCTTCAGTCCGGCCGCGACACGCTGAACCCGCTGCTGGGCCAGCCGCCCTCGGCGGAGCTGGTGGAGAGCATCCGGCGGATCGTCATGAGCGGACGGGACGTTCAGGGGATGCACGATCTGATTGTCCATGACTACGGACCGGGACGGCGGATGATCTCCCTCCACGCGGAGGTCCCGGCGGACGAGGACCTGCTGGAGATCCACGACGAGATCGACAACATCGAGTCCCGGCTCAAGCGGGAGCTGGGCTGCGAGGCGGTGATCCACATGGACCCCGTGGTGTCGGACGGCGGCGTGATCGACGAGACCCACCGCAAGGTGGCCGAGCTGGCCCGCTGCATCGACGAGCAGATCTCCATCCATGACTTCCGCATGATCATCGGCCCGACCCATACGAACCTGATCTTTGACGCGGTGGTGCCGTTCCGGTTCCGCCTGAGCGACGAGCAGGTGCGGGAAAAGCTGCGTCGGGCGGTCAAAACGCTGGACGAGCGGTACTGCGCGGTGGTGAACGTGGAGCGGTCCTACACGGCGTGAGCCGCCCTCGCGGCCCCGGCGGGAAAGCGGCTTGACAAACGGAGAAAAATCGGATATAGTACCTGCTGTATACAGTGATGATGGGGAGAAGTACCCCGCACGGCGCTGCAAAGAGAGCCTCCGGTCCGGTGAAAGGGGGAGAGCACGGGCGGGCGAATACACCCCGGAACCGGCGCCCGAACGGCTGACAGCCCAGTAGACGCGCTCCGGGTGCGCCCGTTACAGCGCTGCCGTGTGATGGCACGGCCGGAGGCGTCCGTCCGCGAGGGCGGCGCGAACAGAGGTGGTACCGCGAAGCAATTCGCCCTCTGTCCCCATGGGACGGAGGGCGCTTTTTCCGCGTCCTGTCCCGAAGCGGAAAATTTACAGAAATGGGAGAGACGAACGATGCAGATTTACGAAGAACTCAAGGCGCGCGGCCTGATCGCACAGGTCACGGACGAGGAGCAGATCCGCGAGCTGGTCAACAACGGAAAGGCGACCTTCTATATCGGCTTTGACCCCACGGCGGACAGCCTGCACGTGGGCCACTTCATGGCACTGTGCCTGATGAAGCGGCTCCAGATGGCGGGCAACCGGCCCATCGCCCTGATCGGCGGCGGCACCGGCTATATCGGCGACCCCTCCGGCCGGACGGATATGCGCTCCATGATGACGCCGGAGACCATCCAGCACAACTGCGACTGCTTCAAAAAGCAGATGGAGCGGTTCATCGAGTTCGGCGAGGGCAAGGCTATGATGCTCAACAACGCCGACTGGCTGCTCAAGCTGAACTATATCGAGCTTCTGCGGGAGGTTGGCGCGTGCTTCTCCGTCAACAACATGCTGCGGGCCAAGTGCTATGAGCAGCGGATGGAGAAGGGCCTGTCCTTCCTGGAGTTCAACTATATGATTATGCAGTCCTACGACTTTTATCATATGTTCCAGACCGTGGGCTGCAATATGCAGTTCGGCGGCGACGACCAGTGGAGCAATATGCTGGGCGGCACGGAGCTGATCCGCCGCAAGCTGGGCAAGGACGCCTACGCCATGACCATCACGCTGCTGCTCAACTCCGAGGGCAAGAAGATGGGCAAGACCGCCAGCGGCGCGGTGTGGCTGGACCCGGCCAAGACCAGCCCGTTCGACTTCTATCAGTACTGGCGCAACGTGGGCGACGCGGACGTGCTGCGCTGCATTCGGATGCTGACCTTCCTCCCGCTGGAGGAGGTGGACGCCATGGACCACTGGGAGGGCAGCCAGCTCAACCGGGCCAAGGAGATCCTCGCCTACGAGCTGACCAAGCTGGTCCACGGCGAGGCTGAGGCCGAAAAGGCGCAGGAGACGGCCCGCGGCCTGTTCTCAGGAGCCGGTTTCACCGAGAATATGCCCACTACCGTGCTGGGCGACGCGCAGTTCACCGATGGGAAGATCGGCGTGCTGACGCTGCTGACGGCCTGCGGCCTGTGCGCGTCTAACGGCGAGGCCCGGCGGCTGGTGCAGCAGGGCGGCGTGACGGTGAACGACCGGAAGGCGGACGCCGCCGACACCTTTGACCGGGACGACTTCGCCGGAGACGGTCTGGTCATCAAAAAGGGCAAGAAGGTCTATCACCGGGCGCGGATCTGAGCGCGGCGGACCGGCGGACCTGCAAAATAGTAAAGGAGTAAACGAACGAACGCATGATTACAGTCAACGATGTCTCTTTGAACTTCAGCGGGCAGTCTCTGTTCAAGGACGTGAACCTGAAGTTCGTCCCCGGCAACTGCTACGGCATCATCGGCGCGAACGGCGCGGGCAAGACCACCTTCCTGCGCATCCTCTCCGGCGATCTGGAGCCGACCACCGGAGAGGTGATCGTCTCGGCCAACGAGCGGATGTCGGTGCTCAAGCAGGACCACTTCCAGTATGATGAATTCAGCGTGCTGGATACCGTCATTATGGGCAACCAGCGCCTGTACGACATCATGAAGGAAAAGGACGCCCTGTATGAAAAGGAGGACTTTTCCGACGAGGACGGCGTGCGCGCCAGCGAGCTGGAGGCGGAGTTTGCCGACATGGACGGCTGGGAGGCGGAGTCCGACGCCAGCCGCCTGCTTCAGGGACTGGGCCTTTCCAACGAGATCCTCTATGAGCAGATGTCCGCCCTGACCGCCAAGGAAAAGGTGAAGGTCCTGCTGGCGCAGGCCCTGTTCGGAAAGCCGGATATCATCCTGCTGGACGAGCCGACCAACCATCTGGACCTTCAGGCCATCGAGTGGCTGGAAAACTTCCTGATGGAGTACGAGGGCCTTATCATCGTGGTCAGCCACGACCGCTATTTCCTTAACAATGTCTGCACCAGCATCGTGGACGTGGACTACGGCCAGATCAAGATGTACGTGGGCAACTACGAATTCTGGTACGAGTCCAGCCAGATGGTCCAGAAGATGATGCGGGATCAGAACCGCAAGAACGAGGAGAAAATCAAGGAGCTGCAGCTCTTCATCCAGCGCTTCTCCGCCAACAAGTCCAAGTCCAAGCAGGCGACCTCCCGCCGCAAGCTGCTCGACAAGCTGACGGTGGAGGAGATGCCCGCGTCCTCCCGGCGGTATCCCTTTGTGGGCTTTACCATGGACCGGGAGCCGGGCAAGGAGATTTTGACCGTGGAGGGCCTGAGCAAGACCATCGACGGGCGCAAGCTCCTCAATAACGTCTCCTTCCGGGTGAACAAGGGTGACAAGATCGCCTTTGTCGGCGAGAACGAGCTGGCCAAGACCACCCTGTTCAAGATCATCATGGAGGAGCTGGAGCCGGACGAGGGCAGCTTCAAATGGGGCACCACCATTACCACCAGCTATTTCCCACTGGACAGCTCCGCGTTCTTCAACGACTGCGATCTGGACCTTGTGGAGTGGCTGGGCCAGTACACGCCGGACACGGCGGAGGCGAACACGGAGTCCTTCAAGCGCTCTTTCCTGGGCCGGATGCTTTTCTCCGGGGACGAGGTGTTCAAGCCGGTCAAGGTTCTCTCCGGCGGTGAAAAGGTGCGCTGCATGCTCTCGCGCATGATGCTCTTCGGCTCCAATGTGCTGGTCTTGGATCAGCCCACGAACCATCTGGATCTGGAGTCCATCACCGCAGTGAACAAGGGATTGATGGAGTTCAAGGGCGTGGTGCTGTTTGCCAGCCACGACCACGAATTTGTCCAGACGGTGGCCAACCGGATCATCGATTTCCAGCCGGACGGCACCATCATCGACAAGTTCTGCACCTATGACGACTATATTGAGCTGCGCCGCGCGGAAAACGCCGCGCCTACCAGCCTGTAAAACAGCAGAAGATCAGCGCCGCCCCGTCCCATTTGGGACGGGGCGGCGCTTCTGCGCGGGAGGGCAGTCCGGCGGGTCGGGCTGAGGACGCGAAGAGAACGGCCCTGCGGCCCCGACTGGGGGACGCGAGGAGAGTGGTTTTATGACACCGGCGGGGAAATGCGTGAGAAAGCGCCGGGCCGCCCGACGGCTCCAACGGGGTCACGGAAAGCAGCCTGCGATTTCATGGGGCGGACGGGAAGCGCGGAAAGCAGTCGGCGATCCGGCGTGTTTGAAAAAAGCAAACGCCCCGCCGTCGGCCTTTGGCGGAAACCGCGTAAAAAAGCGCCGCGCTCCAAACGGAGCGCGGCACTTGCCGGATGTGATCCGATCAGCGGTCAGCGGGGCTGGATGTAGCCCTCCTTGCACAGAAGCTCCGCCAGCAGCACCGCGCCGCCGGCCGCGCCCCGGAGGGTGTTGTGGCTCAGGCCGACGAACTTGTAATCGTACTGCGTATCCTCCCGCAGACGGCCCAGAGAGATGGCCATGCCGTGTTCCAGATTCCGGTCCAGACGGGTCTGGGGGCGGTCCGGCTCCTCAAAGTAGTGCAGGAACTGCTTGGGCGCGGAGGGAAGCTCCAGCTCCTGCGCCGGGCCGCGGAACGAGGCCCAGTCCTGCTTGATCTGCTCGATGGAGGGCTTGCAGCCGTCCTTGAACTTCATGAACACGGCGGCCATGTGGCCGTCCTGGCAGGCGACGCGGAAGCACTGGGCCGTGATAAGAGGGGCGTCCGCCTTGACGATCTTTCCGCCGTCGATATGGCCCCAGAGCTTGAGCGGCTCCTGCTCGCTCTTTTCCTCCTCGCCGCCGATGTAGGGGATGCAGTTGTCCACCATCTCCGGCCAGCGCTGGAAGGTCTTGCCCGCGCCGGAGATGGCCTGATAGGTGCACACCAGCGCCCGCTCAAGGCCGTACTTCAGCAGGGGATGCAGGGCGGGTACGTAGCTTTGCAGGGAGCAGTTGGACTTGACGGCCACAAAGCCCCGCTTCGTGCCCAGCCGGCGGCGCTGGGCGTCGATGATCCGGATGTGCTCCGCGTTGATCTCCGGCACCACCATGGGAACGTCGTCCGTCCAGCGGTTGGCGGAGTTGTTGGAGACGATGGGGCACTCCAGCTTGGCGTACTTTTCCTCCAGCGCCCGGATCTCCTCCTTCTTCATGTCCACGGCGCAGAAGCAGAAGTCCACCTGCTCCGCCAGCTTCGCCGCGTCGGCCTCCGCGTCCAGAATGATTAGACCCTTGGCCTCCTCCGGGATGGGCGCGTCCATGGCCCAGCGGGGAGAAGCGGCCTCCTCATAGGTCTTGCCCGCGCTGCGCGCGCTGGCGGCCACGGCGGTGAGCTGGAACCACGGGTGGTTTTCAAGCAGAGTGATAAAGCGCTGGCCCACCATGCCGGTGCAGCCGATCACGCCGACCTTGTACTGTTTCATACCGATTGCCTCCTTGTGTTTGACGCGGAGCGTCGAATTTTTGTTGAATGTGGAGCCTTGATGTACTATAATAAATAGCGGCGCTGTCCAACAAAAAACGTGTTCGTCCGAGACGGACATTTGTATGTATGGTAGCACACTTTCCAAGTTTCGTCAAGGCAAAAACGCTGTGGAGGATATATGAAAAAACTGCTGTGCGCACTGTCCGTTCTCGTCATATTTCTTGCGCTGAACACAGTGTCCGCCTCCGCCGCCGTCAACGGCACGGTGCGGGTGGGCCTGCGGTACGGCAGCGGCGCGCTGACTTCTGCCAATCTGGAAAACACCCAGAGCGGCGGCTACGATCTGGGCTATTACGACGGCGGGCGCAGTTTTGTCCCTCTGGGACACATTGCCCGGACCGCCGTTACCATGACGACGGGAGACACGCTCGGCTCCTTTGGGGAGACGGGGCCTTACGGCTCCTTTGAGGAGGCGTCCGCCGCCGCCGCGGAGCGGGGCGGGTGGCCCGCCTATGTGAGCGGGCAGTTTTTCGCCCGGTACAGCGGCGGCGGGAACGGACACGGATCCGCCGCCGTCGCAGTGACGGAGACCGGGTCGGGCGCGGCGCTGTTCGAGTTCGACTGTCAGGGGCTTTACGAGCTGGGCGTGCTTCCGGCGGGCGGCCCCACATGGTTCAAGGGCTATCGCTATGCGGGCGGATTTTCCTATCCCCGGGTCACCGGCGGCGGACTGTACGTGGTCAATGTCGTCTCGCTGGAGGACTACGTGAAGGGCGTGCTGCCCCACGAGATGGGGAAGGGGTGGCCCGCCGCCGCGCTGGAGGCGCAGGCGGTGTGCGCGCGGACCTATGCCTCGGTCACGTCGAAGCACCTGAGCGCTTACGGGTTCGACGTGTGCAGCACCACGGACTGTCAGGTCTACAACGGCGTGAACGCCTCCGGCCCGGACACGGACGCGGCGGTGGACGCCACGGCGGGAGAGTGCGTCTGGTATCAGGGTTCGCTGGCGGAGACGGTGTACCACTCCAGCGACGGCGGCGCGACGGAGAGCGCGGAGAACGTCTGGAACGACCGGGTGGACTATCTGATCGGAAAGCCGGACCCCTATGAGGAGCGGATCAGCATTCCCGATTACCGCTATACCGTGACCTATACTCCGGCAGAGCTGACATGGGTGCTGCAAAACAGCGGCTATTCCATCGGAACGGTGAAAAACGCCTACGTCTCGGAGCGCACCCCCACAGGGAACGTCCGCCGGGTGACATTTGAGGATACCTCTGGCCGGACGCTGACGGTGAAGGGAGAGACCTGCCGTCTGGCGTTTTATAGCACGACCTACGGCAAGAGCGTGAAGAGCATGCGCTTTTCCATCAACGGGAACGAGAGCGGCATGACTGCCGGGTACTATATCAATGCGGACGGCGGCGTGTCCTCGCTGGAGGGGGCATATACCATCTCCGGCGGGGGAACGGTGGCGCCCCGCTCCGGCGGCGCGCTTTACGCCGTCACCTCCTCCGGGACCGCGCCGCTGGAGAAGAGCGCGTCCGGCTCCGCGGGAGCCGCGCCGGGGAGCTTTGTGATCTCCGGGACCGGAAACGGGCATAATGTGGGAATGAGCCAGTACGGCGCAAAGGCCATGGCGGAGCAGGGCTTTTCCTACCGCGAGATCCTTGAGTTTTATTATACCGGCGTGACCGTCGGTTGACGCAAGTTGGCATACCGCCGGCCGGACGGGCGGGAGGGCCGCTCAGGCCCATGGAGGAATACATGAAGACCAGCGATTTTTACTATGACCTGCCCAAGGAGCTGATCGCCCAGACGCCCATCGAGAAGCGGGACGCGTCCCGTCTGCTGACGCTGGACAAGAACACCGGGGCATGGGAGCATCATCATTTTTACGAGCTTCCCGACTTCCTGACCGAAAAGGACTGCCTGATTCTGAACGATTCCCGCGTCCTGCCGGCCCGGCTGCTGGGCCACCGGCTGCCCGGCGGCGGCGTGTGCGAGGTGCTGCTGCTGGTGGACCGGGGCGAAAACGTGTGGGAGTGTCTGGTCCGTCCGGGGAAAAAGCTGCGTCCCGGCGCGCAGGTCTCCTTCGGAAACGGCGAGCTGACCGGCGAAATCGTCGGCGAGGTGGAGGGCGGCAACCGTCTGGTGAAGTTCCGCTACGAGGGCATTTTTCTGGAGGTGCTGGACCGGCTGGGGAAGATGCCGCTTCCGCCTTACATCAAGGAGGAGCTTCAGGACCGGGAACGGTATCAGACCGTCTATTCCAAGGAACTGGGCAGCGCCGCCGCGCCCACGGCGGGCCTGCACTTTACGAAGGAGCTGCTGGAGAAGATCGCCGCCAAGGGCGTGGGCATCGGCTATGTGACGCTCCACGTGGGGCTGGGGACTTTCCGCCCGGTGAAGGAGGAGGAGATCACCGACCACGAGATGCACAGCGAATACTGCATCATCCCGCAGGAGACGGCGGACCTCATCAACCGGACCCGCGCCAACGGCGGACGGGTGATCTGCGTGGGAACGACCTCCTGCCGGACGGTGGAGAGCTGGGCGGCGGAGGACGGCCATATGGAGGCGAAGGCGGGGTGGACTAGCATCTACATTTACCCCGGCTACCGCTTCAAGGTCATGGACGCGCTGGTGACGAACTTCCACCTGCCGGAGTCCACGCTCATCATGCTGGTTTCCGCGCTGGCGGGGAGGGAGCATGTGCTGGCGGCGTATGAGGAGGCCGTTCGGCAGCGCTACCGCTTCTTCAGCTTCGGCGACGCAATGTTCATTCACTGAGGATACACCGTATATGCAAAAGCAAAGCTGCATATACAATGAATATTCAAATGTGCATTCTGCATATACGGAATGTGCATGACGGGAGTGGGACGGATGGAGCTGACGGAGCTTCCCAACATCGGACCGGTTCTGGCGGAAAATCTGCGCAGAGCGGGCATTGAAACGCCGGAGGAGCTGCGCGGGATCGGCGAATACGAGGCGTTCCTGCGGGTCCGGGCACGGGTGGACGGCGGCGCGTGCCTGCATCAGCTGGAGGCCATTGCGGGCGCGGCGGCTGGCGTGAAAAAGTCCGCTTTGCCGCCGGAGAAAAAGGCGGAGCTGAAGGTGTGGTTCCGCACCATAAAAAACACATAAGGAGCAGCGAATGTTTAAAGTCATCAAGTATCAGGGCCGCGCCCGGCGGGGCGAATTTTCCTGCGCCCACGGCGGAACGGTGCAGACGCCGGTGTTCATGAACGTGGGGACGCAGGGGGCGATCAAGGGTGGCGTCAGCGCCCATGATCTGGCGCAGATCGGCTGCCAGATCGAGCTTTCCAACACCTATCATCTGCATCTGCGTCCCGGCGATCAGATCGTGCGCAAAATGGGCGGATTGCACCGGTTCATGGACTGGAATGGCCCAATCCTGACGGATTCCGGCGGGTTTCAGGTGTTCTCTCTGGCCTCTCTGCGGAAGATCCGGGAGGAGGGCGTGACGTTCGCGTCCCATATCGACGGCCGCAAGATCTTCATGGGACCGGAGGAATCCATGCAGATCCAGTCCAATCTGGGCAGCGACATCGCCATGGCCTTTGACGAGTGCGTGGAGAATCCGGCCACGTATGAATATGCCAAGGCGTCCTGCGAGCGGACGGCCCGGTGGCTGGCCCGGTGCAAGACGGAGCACGACCGGCTCAACGCCCTGCCGGACACGGTGAATCCCGGGCAGATGCTCTTCGGCATCAATCAGGGCGCCACCTTCCCGGACCTGCGGGTGTGGCACATGGACGAGATCGCCAAGCTGGACTGCGACGGATACGCCATCGGCGGCCTTGCTGTGGGCGAGCCGGCGGAGGTAATGTACGAGATCATCGACGCGGTGGAGCCGCATATGCCCAAGGAGAAGCCCCGGTATCTCATGGGCGTGGGCACCCCCAGCAACATTATCGAGGCCGTCAGCCGCGGCGTGGACTTCTTCGACTGCGTGATGCCCTCCCGCAACGGGCGGCACGGCAAGCTCTTTACGTGGGAGGGGACGGTGAACATCCTCAACCAGAAGTACGAGACGGACCCGCTGCCGGTGAGCGAGAGCTGCGGTTGCCCCTGCTGCCGCAGCTTTTCCAGAGCGTACCTGCGCCACTTGTTCAAGGCGGACGAGGTACTGGCGCTGCGCCTTGCGGTGCTCCATAACCTGTGGTTCTACAACGAGCTGATGAGCCGCATCCGCGCCGCGCTGGACGAGGGGACCTTCGACGCGTTCCGCGCCCGGTACAGCGGGAAGCTGGAGCTGCGGGCGTAAGGCGGCAAAAAGGACTTGCAAATACCGCCTGCATTGGATATAATAAACATATTCTGATTTTACAAAGGAGTATTTGTCCCATGGATACTATGACGATCGCAATGCTGGTGCTTCTGATCCTGGTTTTCTACTTTATGGTCATCCGCCCCGAGAACAAGCGGAAGAAGGCGGCTGAGGAGCTGCGCAACGGTCTGAAGAAGGGCGATAAGATCACGACCATCGGCGGCATCGTCGGCACCATCGTGCAGGTGAACGACGACACCATCGTGATCGAGACCAGCGATGACCGTGTCCGCATGGAGCTGACCAAGTGGGCCGTTTCCACCACCGGCGTGCAGACCAGCACGGAACCTGCTGCGGCGAAGAAGAGCAAGGAAGAGCCGGCGGAGGAGCCTGCTGCGGAGGAGAAGGAAAACTCCGACGAGAAGAAGCCCTGGGATCCTGAAAAGTAAAAGGCTCGTTCATAATCGAACCTCCCTCGTCATATGCTTGAAAAGAGCATTTGACGGGGGAGGATTTTTTATGTCCAAACGCAAGGTGCCCAGCTGGGCGGGGATACCGGGAGGCGCGGCGCTTTCGCTGGGCCTGTACATTTTGCTGCAATGCCTGCTGGCACTGCTGACGGTTCAGGATATGCTGGACCCTGCGGCGGCGCTCCGGCTCCAGATCGGGAGCGCCACGCTGGCTGCGCTGTGCGGCGGCGTGCTGTCCGCCCACGGGACCGGCATGGGCGCGCTTCCTGCGGCGATGGCCGGGGCGGCGTGCTTCGCGGTGCTGATCGTTCTGGGTGGGCTTCTGATATGCGACGGCCTTGTTTGGTCAACGCGGGGGATCGCTCTGCTGGCCGCGGCGCTGGCTGGCGGACTGGCTGCTGGACTGCTCTGCGGCAGACGCGGCGGAAAGCGTAGGAAAAAGCCGGCCGCGCGGACCGGCAGGGCGCGTGGCAGAGCCTGAACTTTGGCCGGGGAGGGGGAGGAGGATGCCGGGGTTCACTCTGCCGTGACTGACGCGGAGGGAAAATGGCGGGCGGCTTTGTGAGATTTGCTGAAATTTTTGGAGATCGCGTTTTTGCGACAGAAAGCACTGCTGTGTTTCAGTGGGGGAGCGGCGCGGCGCGGGCGGACAGATGTAGTGGAAAAAACGACGTGCATTCCACCATATCTGGGCCTGCGCCTGCCACTCCTCGCTTCGGTTTCTAAAGTTTACATAATGCTGTTTACATAATATTTTGTCATAGTTTACAAAAATGCGGCGGCACGCCAAAAACCCTTGCAGTTGGGAGAAAAAAGCAATATAGTATTAGAAGTAAGATTTACGTCAACCGCCTTCTAACTGATGCCGCCGCAGCATAGACTTGCGTGAGGTGAGCTGCTTTGATTGAAAAGACGGTGGGCGGGCGGCGCCTGAGCTCCAGCGGACGCGGACCGTGGCTCCGTCTGGCGCTTTTGACGGCCTGCTTTCTTTTGGGCGTATTTTTGGGACAGGTCCTTTCCGCGCGGGTCGGCACGGAGGCTGCTGAGGAGCTGGACCGTTATCTGCACGGGTATTTTTCCCTCCCGTTTCCGCCGGAGACCGGCGGGATGGCGGTGTTGTCCACGCTGGCGGTCTACTTCCGGTATCCGCTGCTGGCGTTTCTGCTGGGCTTTGCGTCCGTGGGAGCGGTGCTGCTCCCGGCGCTCACGGCGGCGTATGGCTTTTTCCTTTCGTTTTCCGTCTGCTGCTTCACGGCGGCGTTTGGCCGCAGCGGCGTGCTGCTGGCGCTGGCGGTGTTTGGCCTGCGGTGTCTGGTGACGCTGCCGTGCTATTTCTGCGTGGCGGTCCCGGCGCTGGAGAAGTCTGCGGCGCTGGCCGCGCTGTCCCTGAACCGGGGCGGACGGGCCGCTCCGCCGGCCTACGGGCGGCCCTGGTGGCTGCGCTGCGGCGCGGTCTGCGGGGTCCTGACTGCGGGGGTCCTTGCGGAGCTGCTGACCGGCCCGCGCCTGCTGGCGTGGACCCTGCAATGGATATTCCGGTAACATAAATCCCCGTCCGGCGGGCGGGAGGAAAGGAGGCGAGCGCCGTGGCGGCCGATCATCTGGCTCTTTATGAGACGTATCTGCGGGTGGAGAAAGGCTCCTCCGCGAACACGGTGTCCGCCTATCTGCGGGATGTGACCCAGTTTCAGGAGTTCCTCCACGTGGAGGAGGACAGCGACCTGCGCCGCGCCGCGCCGGAGATGATCCAGCGCTATCTGGACTGGATGCACGGAAAGGGCAAGTCCGCCGCGTCTGTTACCCGGTCGCTGGCGTCCATCAAGTCGTTTTACAGCTATATGGTCTCCTCCGGCGCCTGCGCCGCGAATCCGGCCAAGGGGCTTAACGCCGCCAAGGCGGAGCGGAAGTACCCGGAGATCCTGACCAACAAGGAAGTGGAGCTGTTTTTGGAGCAGCCCCAGTGCGTGGACGCCAAGGGCTTCCGGGATCACGCCATGCTGGAGCTGCTGTACGCCACCGGCATCCGCGTCAGCGAGTTGATCGCGCTGGATGTGGACGATCTGAACCTGTCGGCGGGCTTTCTGCGCTGTTCCAGCCGGGGGCGGGAGCGGATCATCCCGCTCTATCCCGCCGCGGTCAAGGCTCTGCGGGATTACGAGGTCAACATCCGGCCGGAGATCATCGCCGACATCGGCGAGCGGGCGCTGTTCGTCAACATGAACGGCGAGCGCATGAGCCGTCAGGGCTTTTGGAAGATCATCAAGTTCTATCAGGAAAAGGCGGGTATCCAGAAGGACATCACGCCCCACACCCTGCGCCACTCCTTTGCCGTCCACCTGCTGGAAAACGGCGCGGATCTGCGCTCCATTCAGGAGATGCTGGGCCATGCGGACATTTCCTCCACCCAGATCTATACCCATGTGGTGAAAAATCAGCTCAAGGACGTGTACAAAAAGGCGCACCCAAGAGCGTAAGAACGACCGGCGCGGAGCTTCTCCGCGCCGGTTTTTTGAAAATTTCCGCGCCGGGGAAATAAAAACGGGCGGCTCCGCGCTCTAATAGGCAGAAAGGAGGGGACGGGATGAGCGAACAGGAATTTGTCCGGCGGACGCAGGCACTGCGGATGCGGCTCTACCGCACGGCATACGCCTATCTGGGCGGCGAAGCCGCGGCGCTGGACGCGGTGGACGAGGCGGTCTATCAGGCGCTGCGGCACCTGCGCCAGCTCCGGGAGCCGGAGCTTTTTGAAACGTGGCTGACCCGCATCCTGATCCGCGCCTGCTGCCGGGAGCTGAAGCGGCTCCGGCGGCTGCACCCGGCGGAGTATCTGCCGGAGGCGGGCGAGGACTTTGACTACGACGCGCTGCCGCTGCGGGAGGCGGTGGCCCGTCTGCCGCAGGAGCTGCGGCAGGTGATCGTCCTGCGGTATTTCGGCGATCTGACTCTGGCCCAGACTGCCGAGACGCTGGGCATCCCGCAGGGGACGGCGGCTACCCGCCAGCGCCGGGCGCTGGCACTGCTGAGACTGGAGCTGAAGGAGGGAGGACTGGTATGACCCGGATGGAGGAGTATGCGGCGCTGCACGCAGAATTGGCGCAGGAGCCGAAAGGACTGGAAACGTCTGTGGAAAGAGCACTGAAAAGGAGAACTGCTTGCCGAAAAAAAGCGAGGACATGGATCGCGTCGGGCGCGTCCATAGCGGCGTGCTTCGCGGTGTTCGTGCTGCTGGTGAACCTGTCCGTGCCCTTTGCGCGGGCCTGCGGCGGCGTGCCGGTCCTGCGGGAGCTGGCGCGGGCTGTGGCGTGGTCGCCGTCCCTTTCAGCCGCGGTGGAGAACGAGTATGTCCAGCCCATTGACCAGACCCGGACGGCGGACGGCGTGACGGCCAATGTGGAGTATGTCATCGTGGACCGCAGGCAGGTCAGCATCTTCTATACGCTGACCGCGCAGCCGGACCGGCCGCTGGACGCCGACGCAAAGATCTCCGGCGCGCAGGGCGCGGAGCTGGACGGCTTTTCCTTGTCCTCCGGGAGCTACGGCACGCCCAATGGGCAGCTCCGGCAGGTGGACGTGAGCTTTGTGGACCGGGACGTTCCGCCCGCGCTGGACCTGACGCTGAACATCTATGAAAACCGGTGGCAGGAGGCGGAGGAGCAGGCGGCCGCGCCGCAGGACGAGGACCCGTTTTCCACGTCGGAGCGCCCGAAATATCTGACCAGCCTGACGTTCACGCTGACCTTCGACCCCTATTTCACGGAGCAGGGCGAGACGGCGGCGGTGAATCGGACCTTCCAACTGGACGGCCAGACGCTGACGCTCAAGACCGCGGAGATCTATCCCACACACCTGCGGCTGGATTTCGGCTACGCGCCGGAGAATACCGCGTGGCTCGCCGGGCTGGAATTCTATGTGGAGGACGAACAGGGGAACCGATTCGAGCCGGTGACCAACGGCATTTCCGCCAGCGGCGAGGAAGCTTCACCGTCCATGGTCACATTCTGGATGGACACCACGTATTTCAGTGACAGTAAGGAGCTTACACTTTACATTACGCGCTCCCGCTGGCTGGATAAAGAGCGGGAGGAGATCCGGCTGGATCTGGCATCCGGCGCTCACGACCCGCTGCCGGACGGCGCGGAGCTGGCCGGGATCTCCCGGAGCGGCAGCGGCTGGCTGGTGACGTTCCGGGAGCGTATGTACCGCGAAAACTGGTATTACAGTCTCTGGTCCGGCTTTTCCGACACGTCCGGCGAGGAGCGCTCCCCAACGTCCAGCGCAAGCTCCAGCACATGGACGGACCCGGAGACCGGCGCGCATGAGGACGGCAGCCGGGACGGCTGGTTTTTCGAGACGCTTGCGCTGCCGGACGTGGAGGGAACGGAAGTGCTTCTGTCGCCGACGTTCACCCGTGCGGCGGAGCACATGCCGCCGATAGCCGTCGCCATCTGCTGAGCGATGAAACGAACGCCTGTTTGAACAGGCGTTCGTTTTTTCTGTTGCGCCGCTGGTACAAATTTGATATAATAACTTTGAATTGCGTGAAAAGGAGACGGCCATGCGGATCTTGGGGATCGACCCCGGCGTCGCCACCATCGGCTTTGGTCTGGTGGAGGCGGACCGGGTAAAAGCGCATATGGTGACCTACGGCGCCATCACGACCCCTGCCGGTCTGCCGCTCTCCAAGCGGCTCTACCAGATCTCAAACGATATGGAGGCGCTGATCGGGCAGCTGAAGCCAGAGGTCATCTCCATTGAGGAGCTGTTTTTCAACAACAACATCACTACCGGCATCGCCGTGGCCCACGGGCGGGGCGTGCTGCTGCTGGCGGCGGAAAAATGCGGCGTCCCGCTCTTTGAGTACACGCCGTCTCAGGTCAAGATGGCCGTGGTGGGCTACGGAAAGGCGGAGAAGCGCCAGGTCATGGACATGACCCGGCGGCTCCTGCATCTCAGTTCCGTGCCGCGGCCGGACGATGCGGCAGACGCGCTGGCACTGGCACTGTGCCACGCAAGGAGTTTTACTTCACGGCTTCCACGGGCCAACGATGTGAAGGAAACGGTCTGAGCAGATCTCAGCAGTTAAGGAGGCACTATGTTTTACTACCTGAACGGCACGGTGGCGGAAATACTGCCGGGCCTTGCAGTGATCGACTGCGGCGGCGTGGGCTATGCCTGCACTACCACGACCGCGACCCTTTCCTCCTTGAAAAAGGGGGAGCGGGAGAAGCTTTACACCTATTTTCACGTGGCGGAGAACGCCTTCGGGCTGTACGGCTTTGCCACCCAGAGCGAGCTGAACAGCTTCAAGCTGCTGATCGGCGTCTCCGGCGTGGGGCCGAAAGCGGCGCTGGCCATTCTCTCCGCCGGAACGCCGGAGACGCTGGCCATGGCGGTCTTCACCGGAGACGAGAAGGCGCTGACCGCGGCGCCTGGCGTCGGAAAGAAACTGGCGCAGCGGATCATTCTGGAGCTGAAGGACAAAATGGCGAAGGAGACCGGCGGCGAGCTGGACTTCTCCAGTGGAACACCTGCAAAGCAAGTCGGCTTTACAAGCAAAGCGTCGGAGGCGGCGCAGGCGCTGGCGGTGCTGGGGTACTCCAGTCAGGAGGTGTCCGCGGCGCTTAAGGGCGTGGACGTGGACAGTCTGCCGCTGGAGGAGATCATCCGCCAGAGCCTGAAGAAGATGGTGAAGTGACCGGAACGGTCGGGAGGAGAACGTATGGCGAAGTATGAGCGGCGCTTTTCCGGCGATTTTTACAGCGCGCTGAGCGCGCTGCACGACGGCATTTTAAACGGCAGCGCGTCTGCCACCTATGAGGACGGCAGCGACTGCACCGCGGGCGATGTGCGCTGCGCCGTGCGCGTCTATGAGCGGTACAGCCTTGCGGGCGGCAACCGGGTGAGCCTGAACCTGACGCTGGCGGGCAATGGACAGGACCTCTTTCTCTCTGCCATCACCTCCGGCGGCTCTCAGGCAGTGTTCCTCAAGCTGAACACCATTGGCGAGGAGAGCTTTCTTGCGGACGTTAGCCGCATCGCCGAGCGGCTGTAAAGCAAACAGACTGTTCAAGATTTTTCTGTATTTTCGGAGCCTTGAGGAAGTGAGCATTTGAGCATCGACTTTGGAAACGACATCTATGAGGAGCCCATCGTCTCCAAGACCTTTCTGGATGAGGACAGCGGCGAGGTGACGCTCCGCCCGAAGACCCTGAAGGATTACATCGGTCAGGAAAAGGCGAAGGAGAACCTCTCCGTGTTCATCGCCGCGGCAAAGCAGCGGACGGAGCCGCTGGACCATGTTCTGCTCCACGGCCCTCCCGGCCTTGGCAAGACCACGCTGGCGGGGATCATCGCGCAGGAGATGGGCGTCAACATCCGCATCACCTCCGGCCCGGCCATTGAAAAGCCCGGGGATCTGGCGGCGCTGTTGACGAACCTGGCGGAAAACGACATCCTCTTTGTGGATGAGATCCACCGGCTCAACCGCTCGGTGGAGGAGATCCTGTATCCGGCCATGGAGGACTACGCGCTGGACATCATCGTGGGAAAAGGCCCCTCCGCGAACTCCATCCGGCTGGATCTGCCCAAGTTCACCCTCATCGGCGCGACGACCCGGGCGGGCCAGCTCTCCGCGCCCCTGCGGGACCGCTTCGGCGTGACGCTGCGGCTGGAGCTGTACACCGCCGAGGAGCTTTCCCGGATCGTGACGCGCAGCGCCGGGATCCTGAACGTCCCCATTGAGGAGGCGGGCGCGCTGGAGATCGCAAAGCGCAGCCGGGGGACGCCCCGCATCGCCAACCGGATGCTCCGCCGCGTGCGGGACTTCGCGCAGGTGAAAGCGGACGGCATAATTACAAGGACTGTGGCGGATCAGGCGCTCAGCGCGCTGGAGGTGGACTTCCTCGGCCTTGACGCCGTGGACCGCCGGATGCTGGGCGCGATCATCTCAAATTACGGCGGCGGCCCGGTAGGGCTGGAGACGCTGGCCGCCACCATCGGCGAGGAAGCCGTGACGCTGGAGGATGTTTACGAGCCGTATCTGATGCAGCTCGGCTTCCTGACCCGGACGCCCCGGGGCCGCTGTGTGACCCACCGGGCGTACCGCCATCTGGGCCTGTCCGTCCCCGGCGGGGCGGACGAGCCGGAGCAGCTCTCTTTTTGAATTTATAAGGAACGGAGTATGATTCTATGGGAAAACTCTTTGGGACTGACGGCATCCGCGGCGTCGTGGGCGAAAACCTGACCGCGCAGGAGGCATTCCGCGTGGGGCAGGCGGTGGCCGCCGTGCTGATGGAGGATCTGGGCCGCCGTCCGGTGATCTTGATCGGAAAGGACACCCGCATCTCCTCCGATATGCTGGAATCCGCGCTGATGGCGGGCATCTGTGACGTGGGCGGCGACGTGAAGCCGCTGGGGACGATCCCCACGCCCGCCGTGGCGTATCTGACCGTTCAGGAGCGGGGCGACGCGGGCATCGTGATCTCCGCGTCCCACAATCCCTATGAGCACAACGGCATCAAGGTCTTCAACGCGCAGGGCTATAAGCTGCCCGACGAGATCGAGCGCCGGGTGGAGGAGAAGATCCTCTCCGACGTGCCGATGAAGTCCCGCACCCGGGGCGAGATCGGCCGGCGGCACCACGGGATGCGCCAGCTCAAGCGGGACTACATCGACTTTGTGGCCGGGACCATCGAGAGCGACCTTGCGGGTCTGCGCATTCTGGCGGACTGCGCCAACGGCGCGGCCAGCGCCACCGCGCCGGAACTGTTCGGCCGGTTCAAGGCGCACACGGACTTTATCCACACCCAGCCCGACGGTGTGAACATCAACAGCCGCTGCGGCTCGACCCATCTGGAGGATCTGGCCGCGTCGGTGGTGAAGGGCGGCTATGACGTCGGCGTGGCCTTTGACGGGGACGCGGACCGCTGCCTGCTGGTGGACGAGACCGGCGGCGTGATCGACGGCGACAAGGTGATCGCCGTGTGCGCCGCGGATATGAAGCGCCGGGGCCGGCTGACCGGAAACGCCGTGGTGGCCACGGTGATGAGCAACCTCGGCCTGCACGAGTTCTGCCGCAGCGAGGGACTGGAGTTGGTCTGCACCGATGTGGGCGACCGGAACGTGCTGGAGAAAATGCTTCAGTGCGGCTACCGCATCGGCGGCGAGCAGTCCGGCCATACCATTTTTACCGAGCTGGAGACCACCGGCGACGGCGAGGTCACGGCCCTCCAGTTCCTTCAGGTCCTCAAGACCTCCGGCAGACGGGCCTCCGAGCTGGCGGCGGTCTGCCCGACGTATCCGCAGGTGCTGGTGAACGTGCCGGTGTCCCACGAGCGGGGGGTGAAGGAGGCCGTTATGGCGTCTCCCGCGCTGAAGAACGCCGTGAAAGCGGAGGAGGAAGCGCTCTGCGGCGCGGGCCGCATTCTGGTGCGCCCCTCCGGGACAGAGGCGCTGATCCGTGTCATGGTCGAGGCAAAAACAACGGAAAAGGCGGCTGAGATTGCCGAAAAGATTGCGGATTTTGTGAAAACCGTCAAAGTCTGACGGGATGCGGCAGGAGCCGTATGGAAAAATTCCATAAATAAAATCTGCCAAATTTTAGTTTTGACTTGACAAAAATTGTGTTTAAAAGGTATAATACGTTATGTGCAAACGTGAAGAAGAAAATTCTTCCTGCCAGGATGTCTGTTCGGACGAATCGCTCTGCGGCCTTGCCGCCGCGGGAGACCGTCTGGCAGAGGAGCGCCTGATCTCCAAATACACCCGTCTGGTCCGTTCCTGCGCCCGCCCGTTCTTTTTGGCGGGGGGAGACAGCGAGGATCTGATCCAGGAGGGAATGATCGGACTGATGAACGCCGTCCGGGAGTATGACAGAGAGAAGGAAGCCTCTTTCCGCACGTTTGCCGAGACCTGCGTCCGCAATCGTCTGCTTTCAGTCCTGCGCGCCGCGTCCCGTGGCAAGCATATGCCCCTGAACCAGTCGGTTTCTCTTGATACGCCCTTCTTTGATAGTGATTCCTACGCCCTCGGGACCCAAGACCTGAGCCAGCGAAGCCCGGAAGATTTTCTGATCGACCGCGAGCACACGAGCAGTCTCTTGTTTGGAGTCCGGAAAAAGCTGTCCGAATTTGAAGCGAAGATTTTAGGGTATTATCTGGACGGTCTATCTTGCCGGGAAATTGCCGAAACGGTCGGCAAGACCCCCAAATCCGTGGACAACGCGGTCCAGCGGATCCGCCGCAAGGTAGCGCAGCAACTTCTTTCCGGCGATTTCAGCAAGAGCTGAACGCAATATATTTTTCTTTTCAAAGAGAGGGTAAAAACATGTTCGAAGACAAGACTTTAGTGTGCAAAGAGTGCGGCCAGGAGTTCGTGTTCACCGCCGGTGAGCAGGAGTTCTACGCTGAGCGCGGCTTCCAGAACGAGCCTCAGCGCTGCAAGGCCTGCCGTGACGCCCGCAAGGCCGCTTCCCGCGGTCCCCGGGAGTACTTCACCGCTGTGTGCGCTGCCTGCGGCGGCGAGGCTCGCGTTCCCTTCGAGCCCAAGTCTGACCGTCCCGTGTACTGCAGCGAGTGCTTCGCCAAGATGCGCGAGGAGCAGAGATAACGAGAGTCGTCTCAAAGGAACGCCCGGCTTCGGGCGTTCCTTTTTTTTCGCGCTGCTGTCGGACGAAAGTACCCGCCAGCGCCCGCCGTACCGTGCCGAAGAGGACGGACTGGCATCGACCGGATTCCGGCGGGAAGCGCTCTGAGCCGACGGGCGCTCCGCTCCCGCTGCGCGTTTTTCCGGAGGAATCGGCGGCAGGAGTTCAGAGCAGATGCCGGTCGGGTCTCAGCAGAAAGCGTTCCGGGACGTCGGGCGCTCGGCGCGCGCCTGCCTGTGAGATATTGACGAGGCGGATCCTGCACGGGATGCGGTCCGGACTTCGACTGGGCCGCTGGACGCTCCATGTTCGTCACGCGCCTGTCCGAACGGCGCTATTCGTCCGGTTTTTGACCGTTTCCTCGAAATTTCTCCCACATTTCTCTTGAAATCGCAGGGAAATAGGGGTATAATAACAACGCCTTACAGGGCGTTTTCGTATAAACTGATTTTTTGGAGGCAACAGCATGGTCGAAATTACGAAAGACACCATCATTGGTGACATTCTTGACATGGCCCCTCAGACTGCGCCGATCTTCCTGTCTATCGGGATGCACTGCCTGGGCTGCCCGTCCTCCCGCGGCGAGACCGTGGAAGAGGCCTGCATGGTCCATGGCATCGACGTGGACAAGCTGCTCAAGCTGGTCAACGAGGAAGCCAACAAGGCCGCGGAATAAGACTTTTCTCGGGAAAAGTCCGACAGAACGCATACGGGACTCCCGTATGCGTTCCGTTTGTCACCACGGCGGCAGGAGGGAGTGCAGTGCACAGACGTAAACTGGAATTGACGCCCCGCCTGCGGCTTCTGGCGGACTGGGTGCCGCAGGGCGCCGCCCTGACGGACGTGGGAACGGACCATGCGTACCTGCCAGTCTGGCTGACGCTGGAGGGCCGGCTCCGCTCCGCCATCGCCTGCGACCTGCGCAGCGGGCCGCTGGAACGGGGGCGCAGGACCGCCGCCGATTTCGGCGTGTCGGACCGAATCAGCTTCCGCCGGTGCGACGGGCTTGCGCTGGTGAGCGCGCGGGAGACGGACACCGTGGTCATCGCGGGAATGGGCGGCGAGAACATTGCCGAGATTTTGCGGGCCGCGCCGTGGACCGCCCGAACGGGCTGCACGCTGCTGCTCCAGCCCCAGTCCCGGGCGGAGGAGCTGCGGACGTTCCTCTGCGGCCATGGGTACGCCATCCGCCGGGAGCGGCTGGTGCTGGACCGGGAGACGCTTTATCCGGTGATCGAGGCCGCCGCCGGGGAGCAGACGCTGCCGCCGGGACGGCTGTACGGCGGGGCATTTTTGACGGACGACCCGCTTGGCGGTCGGTATATCGTGGAGCAGATCCTGCGGCTTCAGGCCGCCGTGGCGGGGCTGAACCGCGCGGGACGGCCAGACACCGCAGAAAAGGCCGACCATCTGCGGGACGTGATCGGCTCACTGCTGGAATTATGGGAGGAGTGGCGCGATGCCAACGGCGCGTGAAATTGAAAAGTGCCTGTTTGCGCTGGCTCCCAGAGACGGCGCGATGGACTGGGACAATGTGGGGCTGCTGGTGGGCGACCCGGAGGCGGAGGTCAGCCGGGTGCTCGTGGCGCTGGACGCGACGCAGGCCGTCGCGGAGGAAGCGATCGAAAAGGGCTGCCAGCTGATCGTGACCCACCATCCTATTATGAACTGCAAGTGGCTCCCGGTGCAGACGCTGCGGGAGGATACGCCCCAGGGGCGGCTTCTGCGGCGGCTGACGCGGGAAAACGTCAGCGTGATCTGTATGCATACGAATCTGGATGTGGCGGCGGGCGGCGTCAACGATGAGCTGGCGGCGGCGCTGCGGCTGGAGGACCCTGGGCCTTTTCTGGAGGACGGTCTTGGCCGCATCGGCCATCTAGCCGAGCCGGTCCCGCTGGCGGACTTCGCCGCGCGGACGGCTGCGGCGCTGAACTGCAACGGCCTGCGCTACGCCGACGCGGGAAAGCCGGTGTACCGCGTGGCAGTGGGCGGCGGCGCCTGCGGCGAATATGCGGACGTGGCCGCCGCGGCGGGGTGCGACACCTTTGTGACCGCCGACTTGAGCTACCACGCGTTTCTGGACGCGGCAGGGAAGGGGATCAACCTGATCGACGCGGGCCATTTCCCGACGGAGGACCCGGTCTGCCGCGTGCTTATCGCGTACTTACAGGAGCAATTCCCAGCGCTCAGCGTTGAAAAATCTGCTTCCCACCGGGAAGCCATCCAATACTACGTCAAAGGAGAATCAGACTATGTCCGGACATTCTAAGTGGCATAACATCCAAAAGACCAAGGGCGCGGCGGACGCGAAGCGTTCCGCGGCGTTCACCAAGATCGCCAAGGAGATCATCGTGGCGGTGAAAGAGGGCGGCAGCGGCGACCCCAACAATAACTCCCGTCTGGCCACCGTCATTGCCAAGGCCAAGGCCGTGAATATGCCCAACGACAACATCAAGCGCACCATCGACAAGGCGCTGGGCGCGGGCAGCACCGAGAGCTTCGAGTCCATCACCTATGAGGGCTACGGCCCCGGCGGCGTGGCCGTGATCGTGGAGGCGCTGACCGACAACCGCCAGCGCACCGCGCCGGAGGTCCGTCACGCGTTCGACAAGTGCAACGGCAACATGGGCGCGCAGGGCTGCGTGAGCTGGTCCTTTGACAAGAAGGGCGTCATCGTGATCGACAACGAGGACGGCGAGCTGGACGAGGACACCGTGATGATGGACGCGCTGGAGGCCGGCGCTGCCGACTTTGAGGCCGACGGTCCCGCGCTGGAGATCACCACCGATCCCGACGCGTTCAACGACGTGGTCAAGGCGCTGGAGGAGAAGGGCTACAGCTTTGTCAACGCCGACATCGAGATGGTCCCCCAGAACTATATCGTGCTCTCCAGCGAGGGCGACGTGAAGAACATGGAGAAGCTCATCGACATGCTGGAGGACAACGGCGACGTTCAGAACGTCTGGCACAACTGGCAGCAGGACTGAGCATTCCCGGGAAATCGAACAGCACCGCCCTCGGCGCAGCCGCGCCGGGGGCGGTGTTCAGTTCTGACAGCTGATACTTTCAACAAAACTTTTGTTTTGTTGAAAGATGGAAAAAGAAAATCATAGACAAAGAAAATCGCGAACAAGTGGAATCACGAGCCAAAGAAGATCATGGACAAAGAGGGCTGTGAACAATGGGGAGGATAACGACTTGCGTTCCGGCTGATTGGACCGCACCCCGCGTCCCAGCGCCTGCGGCGGCATAGATCGCGCGCTGTATTTAATACCCACATGGGGAAGGGAATGGCGCAGACAGCGTGTCCGCTGTAGAGCGGGGTGGCCCAGATGACGCATTTTCTGCGAAAGGCGCTGCGAAGCGGGACAGCCGCTGCCTGATGGCGGCGGCTGCGCGCCGTGGGACAGACTGAAATTTATCGTTCAAGACATTGATTTTTGCTTTGTCGTGTGGTACATTGAACATAGTCATTTATGCTTATAATTTGGGTAAGCGATCTACAAACGACCTCAATCGTTAACAATGACGGCGAATATCGCTGCTATTGCTCGGTTGCAGCCAATATCCTGCTCACAACCTGCTTGACAGCGAAAGCCAAGCAGGTTTTTTCGTGGGAGGATGATTATGAATTTCATTCTTTTAGGCAACGGTATTGCCCTGTTCGGCGCTGTTCTTATGGCGGCCATCGGTCTTATCAAGCAGCGAAAACACATTCTTGCCGCACAATGCGTCCAGTTTGGGATCATGGGGATTGCGAACCTGATCTTAGGCGGGATCAACGGTTTTGTTTCCGCGCTCGTGAGCATCACTCGAAATTTGATCTGCCTGAAATGGGAACTCACAACACCAATTAAAATCGGTATCATTTCCATTCAAGCAGTTCTTGCGCTGAGCATCGATCGTAGAGGTGTTATTGGTATCCTGCCGGGGCTGTCTGCCTGTATCTGCACATGGTTCTTGGATACTACGGACGAAATAAAACTGAAAATGGTCATTATCATAGCGCAGGTTTGCTGGCTGATCTATGACCGCTCCATTCTCAACGATGTTTCATTTGCATTTGACATAATAACGATCCTTGCGAACCTCGTTGGGATTGTTTTGATTGTAAGGCAGCGCAAAACAGTCTGACTTTTCCATAAAGCTATCCGCTGTAAAATTCCAATTTATCGGATCACCTGCATATTACGCCATTCCCGCGTTTTCCGCAGGGCACCGGCGGAATGGCCGGACATGGAGCCGTCCGCATTTCAAGCAAAGCGGGAGGAAAAAACTGCGCGGTTGACAAGCGGCGAAAAGTCTTGTAAAATAGTCGCGCGAGGAAGACAGACAGTCGCGTGGGCAGGCCGAAAGGCCGTCCATGAGGAAAGTCCGGGCTCCACAGGGCAAGGATAACGGGTAACGCCCGCCGAAGGCGACTTCAGGAAAAGTGCAACAGAGAGATACCGCCGTCTTTTACTGTTCCATGGCAGTCGGCGCCGCGCCGGCTAGCACCGCTTTTCAGCGGAGCGCGGGTCAGCAGACTTCTGTGGACGGGCAAAAGACGGTAAGGATGGAAAGGCGAGGTAAGAGCTCACCCGATGGCTGGGAACAGTCCATCGCTGTAAACTCTATCCGGAGCAACACCGTGGGGAAGCAACAGGCCGGCCCGGCCGCTTCCGGGAGGTGGCTTGAGCGCGTCGGCAACGGCGCGTCGAGATAGATGACTGTCAAATACAGAACCCGGCTTACAGTTTTGCTCGCGGCAATATGATCCCTCCGGCGTGACCCGCCGGAGGGATTTTTCCTGCCCGTCCGACGGGGAATTAGGATTGCTATTTCATGGCGCCTGCGCTATAATGATTTGGAAAATTTCCGCCCGCGCCGGGCGGTCTGGAGGAACTGCTATGACGTTACAGGAATATATCGCATCCATTCAGGACAAGACCGTGGCCATCGTCGGCATCGGCGTGAGCAATACGCCGCTCATCGAGCTGCTGGCCCGCTCCGGCGTCCGCGTCACCGCCTGCGACCGCAAGAGCCGGGAGGCGCTGGGTGACGAGGCGGAGCGGCTGGAGTCGCTGGGCGTTTCCCTGAAGCTGGGGGAGGGCTATCTGCGCGATTTGACGCAGGACATCATTTTCCGCACGCCGGGCCTGCGGCCGGACGTGCCGGAGCTGCTGGCCGCGGCCCAGCGGGGCAGCGTCATCACCTCCGAGATGGAGGTATTTTTCCGCGTCGCGCCCTGCACGCTGATCGCCGTAACCGGCAGCGACGGAAAGACCACCACCACCACCATCGTTTCCGAGCTGCTGAAGGCCGCGGGCAAGACCGTCCATCTGGGCGGGAACATCGGCCATCCGCTGCTGTGTGAGGCGGGGGACATGAAGCCGGAGGATTACGCCGTGCTGGAGCTGAGCTCCTTCCAGCTCATGACCATGACCCAAAGCCCCCACATCTCCGTTATCACGAACCTTGCCCCCAACCATCTGGACGTTCACAAGGATATGGCAGAGTATGTGGCTGCAAAGGAAAATATCTTTACCCATCAGTCCGCGCAGGATATTGCGGTGTTCAACGCCGACAACGACATCACCTCGGAGCAGGCCGGCCGGGCCGTTGGCCGTGTGCGGCTGTTCTCCCGCCGGACGGAGCCGGAGAACGGTGTATTCCTCCGGGGCGACGCGGTGATCTGCCGGGAGGACGGCGCGGAGCGGGAGATCATGAAAACGGGCGACATCCTGCTGCCCGGCGTCCACAACGTTGAAAATTATCTGGCGGCGATCGCCGCGGTGAACGGTCTGGTCCCCGACGAGGCCGTCCGGCAGGTGGCCCGGACCTTCAAGGGCGTGGAACACCGCATCGAGCTGGTGCGCACGCTGCGGGGCGTCCGCTACTACAACGACTCCATCGGCACCAGCCCCTCCCGCACCATCGCGGGGCTGCGCTCCTTCCCAGAAAAGGTGATCCTCATCGCGGGCGGAAAGGACAAGGGCATCAGCTACGCGCCCCTCGGCCCAGAACTGAACGAGCACGTCAAGCTGCTGATCCTCTGCGGTGCAACGGCCCGCGTGATCCGTGAGGCAGCGGAGCAGGCGGAGAACTACGCGGGTCTGGAGATCGTGGAGGTCCCGGACCATCAGGCGGCGGTGGACCTGGCCGCCGCCCGGGCGGTGCCGGGGGACGTGGTGCTCCTCTCCCCGGCCAGCACGGCGTTTGACCGCTTCAAGAATTTCATGGAGCGGGGCAAGGTGTTCAAATCCATCGTCAACGCCCTGCAATGACCGGGAGATAGGGAAAAGCCCGCCGCGCATAGAATCATCCGACGGGGTGATTCTATGAGAGGCTATCGCTATTACCGCCGCCCGCTGACGCGCCGCGCCGCGGCGCGGCTGCTCCTGACGCTGGCGCTGCTGGCGCTGATCGGGATGCTGGCGGTCGCGGGGATACAGATGAAGCAGCTTTTGACAAAGCTGGCCGTGACCCGCGTGACCAACACGGTCAACCGGATCGTCACGCAGGCGGTGAACGAGACTATCGACAGCGGCGAGATCCGCTACGACGACCTGATCTCCTTTGAAAAGGACAACGACGGCAAGATCACGGCGGTCAAGAGCAATATGCCGGAGTTCAACCGGCTCCAGTCCAAGATCCTGAACGTGATCCTGGAACGGATCTCAGAGGTCTCCACCCGGGACCTCTCCATCCCGCTGGGCAGCCTGACCGGCGCGAGCCTGCTGGCCGGCCGGGGGCCGCTGGTCTCTGTGCGGATGCAGTCGGTTGGCTCGTCCACGGCGCATCTGGAGAATCGGTTCGTCTCCGCCGGCATCAACCAGACGAAGCACCAGATTTTTCTGGACGTGGACGTTTCGGTGGCCATCCTGCTGCCGGGATTCAGCACGGCGACGCAGGTAAGCAACGCCTTCACCGTGGCGGAGACGGTCATCGTCGGCACAGTGCCGGAGACCTATACCTATTTCAGCAGCGCGGAGCCGCTGGAGCAGGACGCGAAGGAATACGTACTCAACAGATGAACGGCGCGGGGAGCGGCTCCCCGCGCACGAAAGGAACGGGCTATGGACTATCGGGAGGAAATGAAGCAGCTTCGGGCGGAGCTGAACGAAAACGCTTACCGCTATTACGTGCTGGACGAACCCACTATGTCGGACTACGAATACGACATGAAGAACCGGCGGCTCCAGCAGCTGGAGCGGGAGCATCCGGAGGAGATCACGCCGGATTCGCCCACCCAGCGCGTGGGCGACAAGCTCAAGGAGGGCTTTGCCACCTACCGGCACGAGGTTCCGCTGGAGAGCCTTCAGGACGTATTCTCCGCCGCCGAGGTGGAGGACTTCTGCCGCCGGATGGAGGAGGCGCTGGGGCCGGATGTGGAATATTCGCTGGAGCCGAAGGTGGACGGCCTGTCCGTGGCGCTGGAGTATCGGGACGGCGTGTTCGTCAGCGGCGCGACCCGGGGCGACGGACACGTGGGCGAGGACGTGACGGAAAATCTGCGCACCATCCGCTCCATCCCCATGACGCTGCCGGAGAAGCTACCCCGCCTGATCGTCCGGGGCGAGGTGTATATGGCCCGCTCCGTGTTTGAGGAGATCAATCAGCAGCGGGAGCTGGAGGGCAAGCCCCTCATGGCCAATCCGCGGAACGCCGCGGCGGGGTCGCTGCGCCAGCTGGACCCGAAGATCGCCGCCGAGCGGCGGCTGGACATCCAGATCTTCAACCTTCAGCTGGCCGACGGGCGTTCGTTCGAAACACATTCCCAGACGCTGGACTATCTGGCCACGCAGCACTTCAAGGTCATCCCGCATCGGACAGTCCGCGGCGCGGCGGACTGTCAGCAGGAGATTCTCGACATCAACGAGCGGCGCATGAGCTATCCCTACGACATGGACGGCGCGGTCATTAAGGTCAACAGCCTTGCGGGCCGGGAGACGCTGGGCAGCACGGTGAAGTGCCCCAAATGGGCCATCGCCTATAAGTATCCGCCGGAGCAGAAGCCCAGCACGGTGCTGGATATCGTGGTGCAGGTGGGGCGCACCGGCGTGCTGACGCCCCGGGCGGTCCTTGCGCCGGTGCATCTGGCGGGGACTACCGTCCAGAGCGCCACGCTCCACAATCAGGACTATATCACGGAAAAGGACATCCGCGTGGGCGACACCGTTCTGGTTCGCAAGGCGGGGGAGATCATCCCGGAGATCGTGGAGGTGGACCTTTCCAAGCGGCCGCAGGGCGCGCTTCCCTATGAGCTTCCCAAGACCTGTCCCGTCTGCGGCGCGCCGGTGACCCGGGACGTGGACGGCGCGGCGGTGCGCTGCACCGGCGCGGAGTGTCCGGCGCAGCTCCTGCGCAATCTGACCCATTTCGCCAGCCGGGACGCGATGGACATCGACGGTCTCGGTCCCGCCGTGATCCAGCAGCTGGTGGAGCGGGGCATGGTTCGCTCTGCCGCGGACCTGTACAGCCTGACGGCGCAGGAGTTCGCCCTGCTGGACCGGATGGGGGAGAAGTCTGCCGCCAATCTGGCGGCGGCCATTGAAAAGTCCAAGTCCAACGATCTGGGAAAGCTCCTGTACGCGCTGGGCATCCGTCAGGTGGGCGCGAAAGCGGGACGTATCCTCGCCCAGCACTTCCGCACGCTGGACGCGCTGGAGCAGGCGTCGCTGGAGGAGCTGACCTCCATCGACGATGTGGGCGGCATCACGGCGCAGTTCATTCTGGACTGGCTGGCAAGCCCCCAGTCTCAGGACCTGCTGCAAAAGCTGCGGCGGGCCGGGGTGAACATGACCTGCACGGAGCAGGCGGTGGACGACCGCTTTGCGGGAAAGACCTTCGTTCTTACCGGGACGCTGACCCGCTTTGACCGTAAGACCGCCGAGGCCATGATCCAGGCCCGGGGCGGAAAGGCGTCCGGCTCCGTGTCGAAAAAGACCAGCTACGTGGTCGCCGGGGACGCGGCGGGCAGCAAGCTCCAGAAGGCGCAGGAGCTGGGCGTCCCCGTCCTGACGGAGGAAGAATTTTCCGCGATGCTGGAGTGATGCGCGGCTTTGCAGGCGGCTGAAAGGAAGAGCACTTTACAGATGGCTTCCGGTGAAAACGAGCCGGATTCCGGAGCACGCCCGTGTTTTGCGGTTGCTCTCCGGCCCGGAGTGTGATACACTGGAGCGTACCAAAGAAAAGGAGATATGACTGTGGACCCGATACACGAGATCGAATTGGAGGACTGCCCCATCTGCCGGGGCGCCGGACTGATGCAGGAGGAGCAGGGCTGGTGCATGTACGCCGTGTGCATGGACTGCGGTGCGCAGACGGCCCAGATCAGCTACAACTCCCCGGAGGAGCGGCTGAACGCCGCGCAGCAGGCCGCGCAGCTGTGGAACATGGGCAAGGTCGTGCATACCGGCGTGGGCGACTGACCCGCGCGCAGGGCGGGGCCGCTTCGGCGGCCCCGGCGGTGCTTCCGGCGCGTTTCCGCCGGTTTCGGCAGGAAGCGCATTTTCCACTTTACATTTTGCCGCTCGCGCGCTATAATGATAAAAAATCAAATGATCGTGTTTTTACTGGGGGCGCTTGATTGCTGAGAGGACATTTTGTCTGACCCCGTAACTTGAGGTGGGTAATGCCAACGTAAGGAAGTAAGAAACCTGATTCGTAAGACGTTCTGCCTGCATGGGTCGGAGCGTCTTTTTTTGGTAAAAGCATGATCCGAAAGGAAAATGAGTCATGAAAAAAAGAACGCAAACCGCAATGATCGCTCTGAGCGCGGCCCTGCTGGTCCTGTCCGGCTGCGGCCAGACCGGGGGGAGCGCAGGCTCCGCGCCCGCCGCCTCGTCTGCTGCGTCCTCTGCCGCCGCGCCCGCCGAGGGGGCCAACAAGGTCATCATCTACACGCCGACGGAGGATTACCTCATTGAGTATATGCAGCAGCGGCTGGACGAGCAGTTCCCGGACTATGACATCTCGCTGGAATACTACCACTCCGGCGATCTGGCCGCGAAGCTGCTGGCGGAGGGGACCGACACCGCCTGCGACATCGTGTTCGACTGCGAATACGGCTATCTCCAGATGCTCAGCGATAACTTCGCGGAGATCGGCTTCATCGACAACAGCCAGTTCGTCCCGGATATGCAGGACCCCGCCCGGAAATATATGCCGGTGGACCGCTATTCCGGCTCCGTCATCGTCAACACGCAGATCCTTCAGGAAAAGGGCCTTCCCATCCCGGAGAGCTATCAGGATCTGCTGGACCCCATGTATCAGGGCCTGATCGAGATGCCGGACCCCACCGCGTCCTCCACGGGCTATCTGTTTTTAAAGAGCCTTGTGAACGCGTGGGGCGAGGACGAGGCGTTTGCCTACTTTGACAAGCTGGACGCCAACATCCTTCAGTATACCGGCGGCGGCTCCGCGCCGGTGAAGGACGCGGCCAGCGGCGAATGCGCCATTGCGCTGTCCCTGACCTTCAAGGCGGTGGACCTCATCAACGAGGGCGCGCCGCTCCAGATCCTGTTCTTTGAGGAGGGCGCGCCCTACACGCCCGCGGGCCTATCCATCGTCTCCGGCCATGAGCAGAAGCAGGCCGTGGTGGATGTAGTTAACTATTTCTACTCGGACGTGATCGACGATTATCTGAGCACCTATCTGCCCGAGCAGATCAAGGTCGGACAGGTGAACACCACGCCGGGCTATCCCACGGACATCCCCTATGCCGATATGTCCGACAACACGCCGGACGTGAAGGAAGCGCTTCTGGCAAAATGGGATCACTGAGCGGCGCGGCTCCCACGGTCAAGCTGACCGTGCGGGACTGCACGAAGCGCTTTTCTGGCCGGACAGTTCTAAACCATATCAGCTTTCAGGTCCGCAGCGGGGAATTTCTCTCTGTGCTCGGGCCGTCCGGCTGCGGCAAGACGACGCTGCTGCGGATCCTCGCGGGGCTGGAGACGCCGGACGGCGGCACAGTGGAGCTGGACGGTGCGGACATCACCGCGCTCCCGCCCGCGCGGCGGCGGATGGGCTTCGTGTTTCAGGACTACGCGCTCTTTGAGAACATGACGGTCCTGAAAAACGTCAGCTACGGGCTACACTTTCATCCGGAATTTCGCGGCAGGGAGGACTTGTGCGCCCACGAACTGCTGGAGCGGCTGGGGCTGGCAGAGCTGAAGGACAGTCTGCCCGCCCGCCTTTCCGGCGGTCAGCGTCAGCGTGTGGCGCTGGCCAGAACGCTGGCGCTGAACCCGGACGTGATCCTGTTTGACGAACCGATGGCCGCGCTGGACGCGGATACCCGGCTGATGCTTCAGGAGGAGCTGGGGCAGATCCGGCGGGAGTTTTCCTCCACGTTCCTTTATGTGACCCACGATCAGGAGGAGGCCTTTTCCATGTCAGACCGGGTCATGGTGATGTCGGACGGCCACATCCACCAGATCGACGCGCCGGAGGAGCTTCTGCGCCGCCCCGCCGACGAGTATGTGCGGCAGTTTGTGGGGGAAAATCTGCTGCGCCGGTTCCGGCGTCTGCGGCGCTTCGCGGAGCTGGTAGGTGAGTCATGAGGAGATATCCGCCGGCCCTTGCGTCCGCGTCCGCGGCGCTGGCCGTTTTCTTCGCGCTGACGGTGTTTTGGCCGCTTTTCTGCATGTTCTCCCGGATCACCGCGGAGGGGACCGCCGCCGTGTTCGCGGGGGCCGTCTTTCGGAGGGCGGTATGGAACTCCTGCGTCAGCGGCCTTTTGACCACGGTGGCCGCGCTGCTTCTTGCCACTGCCATGGCGCTGCTGACGGAGTGCACCCGCGTTCGCTGGAAGCCGCTCTGGCGCGGCGCATTCCTCCTGCCGATGCTGCTGCCCTCTGTGTCGGAGGGGACGGGACTGGTGCTGCTGCTGGGGGCCAACGGGCTTCTTACCAGATGGCTCCATCTGCCGGGTTCGATCTACGGGCTTCACGGGATCGTGCTCGGTCAGGTCCTGTATACCGCGCCGGTGGCGTACCTGCTGCTGGCCGACCTGCTGCGCTACCGGGATCAATCCCCCTATGACGCGGCGCGGCTGGCCGGGGTCCCGCCCGCGTTTCAGTGCGCCGGCATCACGCTTCCGTTTCTGCGCCGGGAGCTGCTGGCCGCCGGCTTTCTGATCTTTGCGCTCTCCGCCACGGATTACGGCATCCCGCTGGCCGTGGGCGGCAAGGTCAAAACGCTGGCATCCGTGATGTACAGCAGCGTGGTCGGCCAGCTGGACTTTGGAAAGGGGAGCGTCATCGGCGTGCTCCTGCTGCTTCCTGCGGCGGCCTCTGCCGTGGCTGACCTGCTCAGCCCGCGGGGCTGGATCGTCTCCGCGGCCCGGATGCCTGCGGTCCCGCCGGAGGACCGCCGCCGGGACCGGCGGGCGTTCTGCCTGTGCGCGCTGATTGCGGCGCTGTTCGTGCTGCCGGTCCTTGCGTTCATGGCGACGATGCTCATGGAGCATTACCCGCTCCAGACCTCGCTGACGCTCCGGCATCTCACGGAGTTCTGGACCGCGCCGGTCAGCGCGGGACTGCGGAACTCCGTCCTGCTGGGGCTGGGCACCGCTCTGGCTGGGACGGCGCTGACCGCCGCCGCCGCGTGCGTGACGGCGCGGTATTCCAACCGCGTTTCCCACGGACTGCACTTTCTGTCCGTTCTGATGGCGTCGGTCCCGGGTCTGGTGCTGGGGCTGGCGTTCGTTCTGGCCTTTAAAGGCACTGTACTTTACGGCTCTGTCTGGCTCTTGATCCTCGCTGGCGTTCTGCACTTTTTCACAACGCCGTATTACCTGCTCTATCAGGCGCTCCAGAAGCTGAGCAGCGAGCTGGAGCATGCCGGACAGACGCTGGGCATTCCGCCGCTGCGCATGATCTTCGGCGTTCTGCTGCCCCAGTGCGCCGGAACGCTGACGGACATGGCGGCTTACTTCTTTATAAACTCCACTATTACCATCTCCGCGGTGTCGTTTCTTGCGTCCGCGTCCACCCGGCCCCTTTCGCTGCTGGTCGTGCAGTACAGCGACCAGCTGAATCTGGCGGGGGCCGCGTATCTTTCGTTTCTGATCCTATGCGTCAATCTGCTGGCCCTTGGAGCCGCCGCGCTGTTCAAGTGCGCCTGCGGCTCCCGCCGCGCAGACAGGTGCTGACGCGCTTCGCGGAAAATTCAACAGACCCGAAAACGGAGGATAGGTCGACCTGTCCTCCGCTTTTGCATTTGCTGGCACGAGGCCACGGTTTCAGTCTTGCTGTAAATTGTAAGAAATAAGCATAATTTGTAAAATGATGGTTGACGCAAGCGCGGCTGGGACGTATACTTACCATAAAAATCGAAAGGCATTTGGGCTTGGCAGGGCGAGGGAGCATCCGCAGCCGCGCGGCGGGCCGTATCGTTTTCTCTGCGCCGCCGACAGCGCGCAGGCCGGTCTCCCAAAGCGGAAACTGTGTCCGGAAAGTCCGGTTTATGGGACAACCCATACTGTATGCTGATAAAAACGGCAAAAGGACGGAGACCCGTCCTTTTGCCAGAGTTCTGAACCTTTTAAATATTACATTTCAATCCACGCTGCTTCACAGCGACGAAGAAACTATATCATAGAAATTGTGTAACTGTCAAATCCGGAAGAGTAACCTATTATATATTACGAACTTGCTTTCCGGGACTGCGTGTGCTATACTTCCAAATAGAAGCAGAGAGCGGGGCAATTTTACAACGGCACGAGAGGAGACATAAGTGAGGATGTGCGCTGTATAATCGCAGACTGTCCCGAGCCTGACCCGTGCGGACGCAGAGAATATCCTGCAAGCTGCACAGAGCTGGAGACGCTGGTGCTGTACTTATGTAAGGATGCCAGAGGCGGCTTTCAGCCGCGAAGCGCTCGGTACGGTGTTCTGAAGCTGCTTTTTACCGTTTTGAAAGAGGGGAGAACAGAATGGACTATTACGCCCACATTTCCGACGACGGCCTGCGCCGCCAGACCGTCGCGGAGCATCTGACTGGCACGGCGGAACTGAGCCGGAAATTTGCGGAGGCGTTTGGAGCTGGAGCGGAGGGGGAACGGGTCGGTCTGGACCATGACCGTGGAAAATGCACGGAGGGCTTCCAGAACCGGCTGCTGCGCGGTGGACCAAGGGTGGATCATGCCACCGCCGGAGCGGTGGCGTGCGCGAAGCGTGGGTACTTTTACGCGGCGGCCTGCGTCGCGGGACATCACAGCGGCCTGCCGGACTTTGGAAACCCTCGGATGGACCGGGCTGGGGACGGCACATTTTACGGTCGATTGAAGCGGGGCGTCGCGGAAAGATGCTTGGAGAACTGCGGCGAGAGCGGCGTTTCGCTGCCGCCGGACGCACCGTCCGCCGCGCCGGAGGGAGACCGGCTGAAAGCTTCCTTCTGGACGCGGATGCTCTACTCCTGCCTGGTAGACGCCGATTTTCTGGATACTGAGCAGTTCATGAACGGGGACCGCGGACGGGGCGGATATGACGAGATTCCAACGCTCCTGAAACGGTTGGAAGCCCATATTGCTCGATGGAAAAATCCGGAGACGGAGCTGGACCGCCTGCGCTGCGAGATCTTGAATACCTGCATGGAAGCCGGCGGTAAACCAAAGGGCATTTACACGCTGACGGTCCCTACCGGCGGTGGAAAAACGACGGCGTCTCTTGCGTTTGCTCTGCGACACGCTGCAGAGCACGGAATGAAACGGGTGGTCTATGTGATCCCCTACACCTCCATCATCGAGCAGAATGCTCAGGTGTTCCGGAATATTCTGGGAGACGGCAATGTGCTGGAACATCATTCCGCTGTGGAGTTCGATCTTAGGGACGGCGCGCCGCCAAAGGAAGTTCGCTGCGCACTGGCGGCAGAAAACTGGGATATGCCGGTGGTAGTTACCACGGCGGTGCAGTTCTTTGAATCACTGTATGCAAACCGCTCCTCCAAATGCCGCAAGCTCCATAATTTGGCCAACAGCGTTATCATTTTCGACGAGGCCCAAATGCTGCCCCTGCCGCACCTGCGGCCCTGCGTGGCGGCCATGGCTTCGTTGGCCGGACAGTTCCATTCCACGGTGGTGCTGTGTACCGCCACCCAGCCGTCGCTCGGAGACCTTTTCCAGGCTTATGCACCGGACTGCCCGATTACAGAGCTATGTCCGCAGACGGCGAGCCTGTACAACTGCTTCCGCCGCGTGACCTTCCGGCAGACGGGGACGCTGACGGACGAAGCTCTGGCAGAGCAGCTCGGGGAACGGGAGCAGGTTCTGTGCATCGTGAACAGCCGCAAGGCGGCGCAGGAGATTTTTAACCGTCTGCCGCAAGAGGGCAGCTTCCACCTTTCGACGCTGATGATCCCGGCGCAGAGGCAGGCACTGCTGAAAGAGATCAAGCGGCGTCTGCGGGCTGGTGAGCCGTGCCGCGTGGTGTCCACCTCGCTGATCGAGGCGGGCGTGGATGTAGATTTCCCGGCGGTTTTCCGGGAGCTGGCGGGACTGGACTCCATTTTGCAGGCGGCGGGACGCTGCAACCGGGAGGGAAAGAAGCCGGCAGAGGAAAGCGTCGTGACAATTTTTGAGCGGACGGAGCTGCCGCCGCCGCTGTTCCGCATGACCATCGGGGCGGCTCGGGAAGCCATAGCGGAGGATCGGGATCCCAGTGCTCCGGAGACGATGGACCGTTATTTTCACAGCCTGCGGGACCTGAGCGGAGATACGCTGGACAAGTCGGGTGTGATCTCAGCGTTTGAAGTGGGCATTAAGGGTTGTGAGCTGCCGTTTCGGACGGTGGCGGAAACGTTCCATCTTATCGACAAGAATACGCACACGGTCTATGTGCCTTACGGCGAGGGCGCAGAGTTTATCGAGCGTCTGAAAGCAGGCGAGTGCTCAAAGGCGCTTTACCGCAAGCTGGGGCGCTTCTCCGTCTCTGTGTATGACCAGCACTTTCAGGTGCTGTACCGCGCCGGAGCGCTGCTGACGGCCAGAGAGGTTCCGACACTGGATGCGGACAGCGCCATTTTGAACGATGTTTCCCTTTACAGTGAGATCACGGGCCTTGAGCTGAACCTGGAGACCGGAAGGGCGGAAATCATATAAGCGGTGTCCGTTTTATGGGACAACTCATGGCGTAAGCTGATGAAAACGGCAGAAGGACGGAAAACCGTCCTTCTGCCTGAGGATACAACTGTTTCTGATTATATTTCAACCCACACTACTTAAAGTGACGAAGGCAATATATCATGGAACGCGATCATTGTCAAACTCTGAAAATCGATCATACCAGATAGGAACTTTATTAACTATTTCTAATTATGAAATTGACATCGAAACAAACGGGAACTATAATAAAAGCAGATAAAACAGAGAAAGGAGTGATCCGATGGCGATCCAAGTGGAAGCCTGGGGCGAGTATGCGTTGTTCTCGCGTCCGGAATTTAAGGTTGAACACGTTAGCTACGATTGCATGACCCCTTCGGCGGCCCGGGGACTGCTGGAAAGCGTCTTTTGGCACCCCGGCATGCGCTGGGTCATCGACCGCATCCATGTGTGCGCGCCGATCCGCTTCACCAATATCCGCCGCAACGAGGTAAAGGACACCATCAGCGCCCGCAGGGTGAAAACGGTGATGGAGAAGGGACGCGGCGAGTTGTACCTTGCCGCGCCGGAGAGCATCCAGCAGCGGGCGGCTATGGTGCTGCGGGATGTGCATTACGTGATCGACGCGCACTTTGAAATGACAGAGAGCGCCGCGCCGAGCGACAATCCCGGCAAGTTTCAGGATATCGTCAAGCGGCGGCTGGAGCGGGGACAGTGTTACAGTATGCCGTATTTCGGAACGCGGGAGTTTCCCGCTCACTTTCGCCGCTGCATGGAGCTTCCGTCGTGTCCGGACGAACTGAAAGGCGTCCGGGATCTCGGCTGGATGCTGTGGGACATGGATTACAGCGACCCGGCGAACATCACGCCGAAATTTTTCCGGGCCAGTCTGGCGGACGGTGTGATGACTGTGCCGCCGCCGGAGAGCGGGGAGGTGAGGGGATGATCCTGCAAGCGCTGACCCGCTATTATGAGGATCTGCTGAGCCGGGGAGAGATCGACGCACCCGGCTGGACTCCGGCAAAAATCAGCTATGCCCTGTGTCTGGATGGGGAGGGGCGGCTGACGCAGGTTATTCCCACCATAAAGGAAGTGACCAAGGGCAAGAAAACTGTCTTGCAGCCCCAAACGTTCCCGTTGCCTGCGGCGGTAAAACGCACGGTCAGCATCGCTTCGAACTTTTTGTGGGACAACTCCACCTATCTTCTGGGCGTTGACCAGAAAGGCAAGCCGGAGCGAAGCCGGGACTGCTTCGCCGCCGCGGCAAAGCTGCACCATGAGGTGCTGGACGGCGTGGATTCTCCCATGGCCCGCGCGATCCTGTCCTTTTTTGATACATGGGAGCCGGAGCGCGCGGCGGAGCATCCGGCTCTTGCGGGGCAGTTCGACGAGGTGACCGCGGGGGCAAACCTGCTGTTTCGAGTGGACGGCTGTGATCCTCAGAAGGACGCCGCCGTCCGGGAGGCGTGGCAGCGGCATCAGGACGGCGGAGGAACGGGTGCGGTACGGATGCAGTGTCTCGTGACCGGGCGAGAGGACGAGATCGCAAAGGTGCATCCTGCCGTCAAGGGCGTGCGGGACGCGCAGTCCAGCGGTGCGGCGCTGGTGTCCTTCAACGCACCGGCGTTCTGCTCCTATGGGCGCGAGCAGAACTTCAATGCCCCGGTGGGGAAGTACGCCGCCTTTGCCTACACTGCGGCCCTGAACCACCTGCTGGCGGACAGAAACAACGTGCAGTTCATTGGTGACACAACGGTGGTCTGCTGGGCGGAGGGGGCGGACCCGGTGAGCCAGCGCTTTGCCGCGGCGGCCATCTTCGGCGGAGAAGTGCCGGGGCTGACGGACAACGATCTGCGCGCCGCGCTCAAGCGGATCGCCGAAGGAAAGCCCTGCGATGACCTTGGCGTGGACCCGAACCGTCCGTTTTACATTCTGGGGCTGGCGCCCAACGCGGCCCGGCTCTCCGTCCGCTTCTTCCTGCGGGACAGCTTCGGACGGCTGATGAAAAATGTAAACGAGCACTATGAGCGCATGGAGATTGCGCGGCCTGTCTATGAAAAATTTGATTATCTGCCGCTGTGGGCGCTGCTGCGGGAGACAGTAAATCTCAATTCCCGCGACAAAGCGCCATCGCCGGTGATGGCTGGCGCGACGGCGCGTGCCATTTTCTCCAACGAACCGTATCCGGCGTCGTTGCTGGAGGCCGTGATGCTCCGCATCCGGGCGGAGCGGAACGTCACATGGGGCCGGGCGGCGATCATCAAGGCCTATTATCTGAAAAATCCACACGAGGACTGTCCGAAGGAGGTTTTGACCGTGAGTCTCAATGAAGC
>CAKTMK010000010.1 GCA_934574045.1 uncultured Oscillibacter sp.
CGGGCTGGCCGACGCTCCCAGCGATGCCGCGTTCGGCTCCGTTCCCGCGCCGCAGCCCGACAGGAGCAGCCCCGCCAGCAGGAGGGGCAGCAGCCTTCTTTTTCCTCTCATATGTTCTCTCCGATCCGGAACAGCCGCCGGCCGTTCTCCGCTGCGATCCGCGCCAGCTCCTCCGGGTCCATGTTTTTCCACTGGGCCAGCGTCCGGGCGATGTGGACGAGGTTCCGGCTGTCGTTCCGCTTCCCCCGGTTGGGAACAGGGGAGAGGTAGGGCGAATCCGTCTCCAGCAGGATGCGCTCCGGCGGCGTGACGGCCGCGGTCTCCTGCGCCCGGCGGGCGTTTTTATACGTCACCGGCCCGTCAAAGCCCAGATACCAGCCCCGCTTCAAAAGCTCCTGCGCCATTTCCGCGCTGCCGGAGTAACAGTGGAACACGCCCCGCACCCGGAGAAATTCCCGCACGATGGCAAGACTGTCGCCGTGGGCGTCCCGGTCGTGGACGATCACCGGCAGGTCCAGCCGCTCCGCCAGCGCAAGCTGGCGGCGGAAGATCTCCTGCTGGACCTCTCTGGGCGGATTTTCCTCCCAGTGATAGTCCAACCCGATCTCGCCGATGGCCGCGACCCGGGGCGAGCCGGCCAGCCGCTCGATCTCCAGCAGCTCCGCCTCGCCGCAGCCGCCGCACTCCTCCGGGTGAAGCCCCACCGCGGCGTATACGAACGGATACCGCTCCGCCAGCGAAACGGCGGCGCGGGACGACTTCACGTCGCACCCCGGGTCCAGCACCAGCTCCACGCCGCTTTCCGGCAGAGACGAGAGCAGCGTGTCCCGGTCGGCGTCGAACGCCGGATCGTCATAATGGGCGTGGGTGTCAAAGAGCATCGTGCAGCTCCGCCCTTCCCTTGGTATTGTGATCGATATACTGCGCCTTCAGCTCCTTCAGGCGGGCCATGTGGGGCTGGGTCATGTGGACACGCTGATGCTCCTCGCTCTCCCACTTTTCGATGAGCAGCACCACGTTTTCATCCTGTGCGGAGAAGTAGTAGTCATATGCAAGGCAGCCCGGCTCGTTCCGGATGGCGGTAAGGATGCCCTCGGACACGATGGCGCGGACGTAGTTTTCCCGGCAGCCGGGCTTGGCGGTATATTTCACATACAGTGTCAGCATAAAAGATCACGCTCCTTTGCGGCCATTGTACCGCAAAGGAGCGTGATTGTCCATTTGTTTTCTGACGGTTTTCAGCGGATAAAGCGTCCGGACGTGCCGCCGGTCAGCACAGCTTGGCTCCGGCGGGGATCGCGTCGTCCACCATAATGAGGTGCAGCTTCTCCTCGCCCTTTTCCGTATGGACGGCGGAGATCAGCATTCCGTTGGACTCCAGACCCATCATCTTCCGGGGCGGCAGGTTCACAATGGCGATCAGCGTTTTGCCCACCAGCTCCTCCGGCTCATAGAACTTGTGGATGCCGGAGAGGATCTGCCGGTCGGTGCCGGTGCCGTCGTCCAGCGTGAAGCGCAGGAGCTTTTCGCTCTTTTTCACCGCTTCGCACGCCTTGACCTTCACGGCCCGGAAGTCGGACTTGCAGAACGTGTCGAAGTCCACCTTCTCCGTCAGCTGCGGCTCCACCTCCAGCGCGGGCAGCGCGGCCTTTTTCGCCGCCTCCTGCAATGCGTCCAGCTCCTTCAGCGCCTTCTCCATGTCGATGCGGGGGAACAGGTTCTCGCCCTTGGCCACGGGCGCAGTCTCCGGCCGGGCGCCCCAGCGGGCGGCGGAGTCCCACGTCTGAACGTCCGCGTCCGCGCCGATCTGGGCGAACAGCTTCTCGCAGCTCTGGGGGATAAAGGGCGTGAGCAGGATGCCGCAGATGCGGGTGGCCTCCAGCAGGTTATAGAGCACGTAGGCCAGCCGTCCGCCGTTGGCATCCATATCCTTGGCCAGCGCCCACGGAGCCGTTTCGTCGATATACTTGTTGGCCCGCTGAATGACCTTGAATATCTCCGCCAGCGCGGTGTGGGGCGCGAACGCGTCCATGTTCTTCTCATACACGTCCCGCAGGGCGGAGGCCGCGGCGGTCAGCTCGCCGTCGCACGGCTCAGTCTTTTCACACCGGCTGCACCCGGCGGGCAGCGCACCACCGAAATACTTGCCCGCCATGGCGGTGGTGCGGGAGACGAGGTTGCCCAGATCGTTGGCAAGGTCGGTATTGATGGTCTGGATGAGCAGCTCGTTGGAGAAGTTTCCGTCGGAGCCGAAGGGGAATGTGCGCATCAGGAAGAAGCGCAGTGCGTCCACGCCGAACTTCTCCGCCAGAATATAGGGGTCCACCACGTTTCCCTTGGACTTGGACATCTTGCCTCCGTCCAGCAGCAGCCAGCCATGGCCGAACACGTGCTTGGGCAGGGGCATCTCCATGCTCATGAGCATGGCGGGCCAGATGATGGAGTGGAACCGGACGATCTCCTTGCCCACGAAGTGAACGTCCGCGGGCCAGTACTTCTCGTAGTCGTGGTACTGATCGTTCAAAAAGCCCAGCGCGGTGGTGTAGTTGAACAGAGCGTCCACCCACACGTAGACCACGTGGCCCGGATCAAAGTCCACGGGAATGCCCCAGGTGAAGCTGGTGCGGGAGACGCACAGATCCTCCAGGCCGGGGTCAATGAAGTTTTTCACCATCTCGTTGACACGGCTGCGGGGCTGGAGAAAATCCGTGTTTTCCAGCAGGTCCCGCACCCGGTCGGCATACTTGCTCAGGCGGAAGAAGTACGCCTCCTCCTCCGCGTCCTGCACCTCGCGGCCGCAGTCGGGGCACTTGCCGTCCACCAGCTGGCTCTCCGTCCAGAAGGACTCGCAGGGCTTGCAGTACTTGCCCTTATAGGTCCCCTTGTAGATGTCGCCCTTGTCGTGCATCTTCTTGAAGATCTTCTGGATGCTCTTGACGTGGTACTCGTCCGTGGTGCGGATGAAGCGGTCGTTGGAGATGTTCATCAGCTTCCACAGGTCCTTGACGCCCCGGGGGCCGTCCACGATGTTATCCACAAATTCCTTGGGGCTGACGCCGGCCTCCCGGGCCTTGTCCTCAATCTTCTGGCCGTGCTCGTCCGTGCCGGTCAGGAACATCACGTCCCTGCCCTTCAGACGCTGATACCGGGCAGTGGCGTCAGTGGCCACGGTGCAGTAGGTATGGCCGATGTGCAGCTTGTCCGAGGGATAGTAGATCGGCGTTGTGATATAGAATTTCTCTTTCTCCATGGGAAATGTCCTCCTTATCCGGGCCCCGAATGAAAGGGCGCGGGAATTGAATGCCTGATAACTGAATAGTATACCCCTTTTTCCGCCAAATAACAATGCTTCCCGTCAAATCGCGGCCCGTCCCGCGTTTTTTCCACCGGCGGGGACGCTTCTGCGGAAAACCGCCCGCCAGCGCATGGGCCGGACGGGCGGTTTTGGATACGCACTTTTCAGCGGGTATAGGATACCACGACCCGGCGGTTCGGCTCCATGCCCACCGAGCCGGTGGTCACATTGGGAACGTCCTGCAGGGCGGTGTGGATCACGTGGCGCTCATAGGCGTTCATCGGCTCCAGCGTCACGCTGCGGCGGTACTTGACCACCTTGCCGGCCACCTTCTTCGCCAGATGCTCAAGACTCTCCTCCCGCTTGGCGCGGTAGTTTTCGGCGTCCAGCGTCACGCGGACCCGGCTGCCGCCGGCGCGGTTGACGCAGTAGCTGGTGATCTGCTGGATGGCGTCCAGCGTCTCGCCCCGGCGGCCGATGATCTGGCCCATGGCGGGGCCGGAGAGGATGACCTGATAGCGGCCCTTTTCCGGCTGGAACACCTGGATCTTCGCTTCGACCTCCATCTTCTCCATCAGACCGGAGAGGAAGGTGCGGATGGCCTCCGACTTCTCGTCGCGGATCTCCTCCGCGGCGGGGGCCGCCTGCTGCGCGGGCACCTCCTCACGGCGGGCCGGCTCGGTGGGAGCGGGCTTCTTCTGCTGGGCCGCAGGCTTTTCCGCGGGACGGGGGGCGGGCTTCGCGGCGGGGCGGGTCTCCTTTTCCGCCTTTTCGGCGGGCTTTTCCACAGCGGCGGGACGGACGGGAGCCGCAGGCTCCTCTTCCTCCGCGCCGTAAGTCACGCGGACCTTGGCCGGCGCGCTTCCGATACCGAGGAAGCCGCTTTTCGCCCGCTCAAGGATCTGGACGGAAACGTCGTCCCGGTCCAGCTTGAGCTGCTCCAGCGCGCGGGAGATGGCCTCCTCCTCCGTCTTGCCGGTCACATCAATATAACTCATAGCGACAAGCTCCTCTTAGTTCTGGTTGTTCTGGCCGGGGCCGTCATAGCGGTCCTCCCGGTAGGCGCGACCGCGGGCATAGGGCCGATCGCCCACCCGCCCGTTTTCATTGGTGCTGCTCTTTTTGGGCTTGTTGGCCTTGGCCTCCTGCGCGGCCTTCTGCCGCTCCTTCAGGGTGGGCTTCTGCGCCGTGCGGCGGCGCTGCTCCTCCTGCTTCTGCTTGGACTCCTCCTGCCGGCGCTTGCGGTCGGCGTCGATGGCGGCCTGACGGGCGTTTTCTTCTTCTTCCAGCTTCTGGTTGTAGAACTTGCCCATGAACCACTCCTGCACGGCGGAAAACGCGCTCTGGGCGATCCAGTACACGCACAGGGCGGCGGGCAGGGTAAAGCCGATCCACAGGGACATCAGCGGCATCATCCACAGCATCATCTTCATCTGGCTGGCGGCGGGGCCGGACTGGCTCTGGCCGGTCATGGATGCCTTGCTCATCAGGAAGCTGAGGGCGGCGGAGATCACGGGCATCAGCACCACGCCGATGCAGCCCCATGTAAAGCTGAAGGACTTGAGCACCTCACTGGGGAGGACGGACAGGTCCATGCCCAGGAAGCTGTAATTCACGCTGATCCAGCCTGGAATGGTGGCCGCGAACTCCGGCAGCTGGGTATTGATGGTGTTGACCAGTACGATCTGGCCGAAGGCCGTGACCTGAAGGGCCCCGTCCTTTGCGGTCTGGGCGATGGACGAGATATCAAGGCCCGCGTTCTGCACTGCCGCCAACGCGGAGTCCACTACGCTGGAATCCAGCATCATAAAATGGGTGATGGGCTGGCGGATGATGGCGTACAGCGCGATCAGAAAGAACATGGGCAGAAGGCTCCACAGGCAGCCGCTCATAGGGTTCACGCCCTGCTCGGCATAGAGCTTCTGCAGCTCCTCCTGCTGCTTGGCGGGGTTGCTGGCATATTTTTTCTGGATCTCCTGCATCTTGCCGCTCATGCGGTTCATGCGGACCATGCTCTTCTTGCTCTTCATCTGGAAGGGGAGAAGCACCAGCTTGATGACCAGCGTGAAGAAGATGAGGGACAGGCCGTAAGATCCGGTCAGGTTATAAAACAGCCGCAGCAGCGCGGCGAACGGGATACAGACGTAGTATCCCAGGGTTCCAAAAAATCCCATTTGGAGACTCCTTTGTAAGTGAATTGACGCTTCCGTCAGGGAACGGGGTCGTAGCCCCCCTTATGGAAGGGGTTGCAGCGCAGCACCCTGCGCACGGAGAGATAGCCGCCCTTGAGCGCGCCGTATTTTTCCAGCGCCTCCAGCGCGTACTGCGAGCAGGTGGGATAGAACCGGCAACAGGGGGGGCGCAGTGGAGAGATCGCCGCGCGGTAAAACCGCACCATCGCCATCAGCATCCGCTTCATTTCGCTTCCTCCTCCAAAAGGTCCAGCTTCTTCGCGCACTTGAAAAAGCCCGCGTTCAGCTCCTTCCACGGCATCTTCGCCGTCCGGTACCGGGCGACCAGAATGATGTCGTAGCCCTGCTTCAGGCAGCCGGCGTTCAGCCGGAACACCTCCCGCAGGCGGCGGCGCGCCCGGTTGCGCACCACGGCGCAGCCCAGCTTGGTGGACACCGTGACGCCAAGGCGGCTGCGGCCCAGCCGGTTTTTCCGGCAGTAGATCACAAGGCCGCTGGCCGCGGCAGAGGCCCCCTTCGTATAGAGGCGGCGGAATTCATGATTTTTCTTCAGCGTAACGGCTTTTTTCATCTGCGCTCCCGTTTCCTCCGGCGGCTCGCGCTCCTGCCGGACAAAGCCAATAAGGGACGGAGGAAAACCTGTTTCCTGCCGTCCCTGTCTATTTTGTTCAGCAGGTCTCCCGCAGCAGCTCTCGCGTCCGCGGTCTCTCAGTAGCTGAGCTGGGCGCGGCCCTTGGCGCGGCGGCGGGCCAGGACCTTGCGGCCGTTGGCGGTGGCCATCCGCTTGCGGAAGCCGTGGACCTTCTGAGCGTGGAGCTTCTTGGGCTGATAGGTACGCTTGGTTGCCATGTTGAGACACCTCCTGTCGTGATTCTTCCGGCCGTCTTGCGGCGGCGCTTACTCGACACGGCGAAGCCGCCGCGCAGTAATCCAGATCGACGCGCTATCCAGCGCTCGAATCAGTATACATTCAATTTGAAAAACTGTCAATAAAAACTTGCAAATCCGTTAAAAATTTGTCCTTTTCGCCGCTTTTGATACTCTGCGCCGGAAAACCGCAAAATAGGCGGTTCTGCCATCGTCATGTATCCAATATCTTGTGTTTTTGCCCACCGATTTTTTTATTCTTATTTATTAGAATATGTGTTGTGTTTTGCTCCGTTTTTTGGTACAATGAATTTGTATTTTGATTTCCCCTGCCCGCAGGGAAAGAGAGGTGTTTTCCGTTTGAATTCCGTAGCCGACGTCTGGACGAACGTCCTCACCCAGCTCAAGCGCGACCTCTCGGAGACCACGATCGCCACATGGTTCGACGAGCTGGAGGCCGTGGACATCCGGGACGGCGTTTTTTATCTTTTCTGCCCCAACGACTTCAAGAAAAACTACATTGAGAGCCTGTTCATGAAGAACATCAAGGCCGTTCTTCACGACATCTTTTCAAACGACTTTGAGGTGAAGGTCCTCAGCGCGGACGAATACGCCGAATTTACCGGCGGCGCAAAGAAGAAAAAGTCCGAGGCGTTCACCTCCGACGAGTTCACCTTTGAGACGTTCGTGGTCGGCCCCAGCAACAAGCTGGCCTACGCCGCGTCCATGTCCGTGGCGGAGCATCCGGCCAAGAACTACAACCCCCTGCTCATTTACGGAGATTCCGGCCTGGGCAAGACCCATCTCATCTACTCCATTGCCCACGTTATCCAGAAAAACGACCGGAACGCCAAGATCGCCTACGTCAAGGGTGACGACCTGACCAACGAGCTGGTCAACGCCATCCGGGAGGGCAAGACCGCCGAGATGCGGGAGAAGTACCGCAAGGCGGACCTGCTGCTGGTGGACGACGTGCAGTTCATCGCCGGACGCAAGCAGACGCAGGAGGAATTTTTCCACACGTTCAACAACCTCTACGAGTCCGGCAAGCAGATCGTGCTCACGTCGGACCGTCCGCCCTCCGAGATGATGCAGCTGGAGGACCGGCTGCGCACCCGGTTCGAGTGGGGCCTGCTGGTGGACGTGGCTCCGCCGGACTATGAGACGCGCATGGCCATCATCAAGAACAAGGCCGCGCTGCTGGGCATGGAGATCCCCAACAAGGTGGCGGCGTACATCGCCGAGCGGGTGACCTCCAACGTCCGCCAGCTGGAGGGGACCATCAACAAGCTGCTGGCCTATAAGGACCTCCTTGGAAACGACGTGGACGAGGAGCTGGTCAAGCGGGCCATTCAGGACATCCTCCGCCGGGGCGAGAACATCCCCACGCCGGAGTCCATCGTGGACTTCGTCTCCAAGTATTACGGCGTGGACGCAGACGTGATCCGCGGCCAGCAGCGGGTGCGGGAGGCCGTGGCCGCCCGGCAGGTGTCCATGTACCTGATCCGCAGCATGACCAACCTCTCCAGCGACGATATCGGCAAGTTCTTCGGCAACCGGGACCACTCCACTGTGCTGTACTCCATTGAGAAGGTGGAAAAGCAGATGAAGGCCGATGCCGCGTTCGCCGAAACGGTCAAGGAGATCAAGACGAACATCAGCTCCAAGCACTGACCTTTTCCACGTTGTCCTGTGGAAAAAGAAAAGGAAACTGTGGAAAACTCTCCTCTCCCGGAGCCGTGTGGAAAAGAAAAGCGGTTTTTCCCGCGCCCTCCGGAATAACTTTTCCACTGGTATCAGGGGCTTTCGCCCTTTTCCACCGTTTTTGTTCCTCTACTGCGACTATTGCTAAAAAAATGATATTTTTCTTTTCTAAAAGAAGAACTGCCGCGCCGCGGCGGTCTTTCCGCCGAAAAGACGCGCATGCAACCAAATCCTGAAACGAAAGGAAACGCAGCCTATGAAATTCTCCTGTGAAAAGGCGCTTCTTCAAAACGCCATCGGCGTGGCCTCCCGCGCCGTCTCGCAGAAAAGCTCCATTCCCGCGCTGGAGGGGCTTTTGCTCCACGCCGGACAGACGGTGACGGTCTCCGGCTACAATATGCAGACCGGCATCCGCACTACGCTGTCCGCCGACGTGACCGAGCCGGGCGAGCTGGTCCTCAACGCCCGCCTGTTCGGCGACATCATCCGCCGGATGCCGGACGACGTCATCACCTTCTCCTCCAATGAAAAAATGACGGTCCACCTCCACTGCGGCGACGCGGACTTCAACATCATGGGTCTGAGCGCGGCGGACTATCCTGAGCTTCCCGAGGTGGAGGATGAATATTCCCTGTCCATCCAGCAGCGGACGCTGCGGGACATGATCGGCCAGACCCTGTTCGCCGTCTCCACCAACGAGAGCCGCCCTATCCATACCGGCTCCCTGTTTGAGGTGGGCGAGTCCGGGCTGACGGTGGTATCCGTGGACGGGTTCCGCATGGCCGTCCGCCGGGAGCCGCTGGAAAAGGTCAACGGCGGCTATTTCTCCTTCGTGGCCCCCGGCTCGGCGCTGGGCGAGGTGGAGAAGATCTGCGGCGACACGGACGATCTGGCCGCCGTCACCCTCGGCAAGCGCCACATCCTCTTTGAGGTGGGCGACACGCAGCTCATCTGCCGCCGTCTGGAGGGTGAATTTCTGGATTACAAGAGCGCCGTTCCCAGAAAGAATCCCATCTGCGTGGAGGCGGAGACCCGGGACCTGATCCAGAGCATCGACCGCGTGAGCGTGGTGATCTCCGAGAAGCTGAAAAGCCCGGTCCGCTGCCTTTTTGAAAAGGACCGCGTGACCCTCTCCGCCCGGACCGCCAACGGCGAGGCCAAGGACGTCTGCCGTCTGGACGGGGACGGGGGAGAGCTGGAGATCGGCTTCAACAACCGCTATCTGATGGAGGCCCTGCGCTACGCGCCGGCGGACCGGGTGAAGATCGAGCTGAACACCGGCGTTTCCCCCGCCGTCATCGTCCCCACCGAGGGGGAGGAGAATTTCCTTTATATGGTCCTTCCGGTACGGCTGAAGGCGCAGGAGTAATATGAGAAATATCACGATCCGAACGGAATTTATCAAATTACAGGACCTTTTGAAGCTGGCGAACGCCGTCGGCTCCGGCGGCGAGGCCAAGGAGCGCATTCAGGGCGGAGAGGTCCGGGTGAACGGCGAGGTCTGCACCCAGCGGGGCAAAAAGCTCCGCCCCGGCGACGTGGCCGCGCTGGATGGACAGGAATACGCGCCGGTCTATGCGGATTGACCGGCTGTATCTGGAGGGCTTTCGGAATTACGCCGCCCAGAGCGTGGAGTTCGACCCGGGGTGCAATGTGATCCTCGGCGAGAACGCGCAGGGAAAGACCAATCTGCTGGAGGCGGTGCAGTATCTCTCCTGCGCTCACTCGGCCCGGGCGAAAAACGACCGGGAGCTGATCTCCTTTCAGGCCGGGGCGGGCGTTCTATCGGGGGAGGTATTCACCCGGGAGCGGACGTTCACGCTGCGGGCGGAGCTGTACCGAGAAAAGCGGCGGAAGCTCTGGGTCAACAAGGTCCCGGCAAAGACCGCGGCGGAGCTTTCTCAGGTGCTTCAGACCGTATTTTTCTGCCCGGAGGATCTTCTTTTGATCCGGGAGGGGGCCGCGGCCCGCAGAAAATTTCTGGACGCCGCCCTCTGCCAGCTCCGGCCGCGGTACGCGGCGGCGCTGGCGGCCTACCGCCGGGCCTATGCCCACAAGACCCGCATTCTCCGGGACCACGAGGAACAGCCGTCCCTGCTGGAGCTGCTGCCGGAGTTCAACGAACGGCTGGTGCAGAGCGGGGCGGTCATCATCCGCTACCGGGCGCAGTTCGTGGAGCGGCTGGCCCAGTACGCCGCGGCGAACCACGCGGACTGCTCCGGCGGGAAGGAGACGCTCTCCGTCTCCTATCAGACCGTCTCCTCGGTGACGGATCCACTGGCGGACCCGGCGGAGGTGGCCGCGCGGCTGCGGGAGCATATGGCCTCCCACCGGACGGCGGAGCTGGCGTCCCGGCTGTGCCTTTCCGGGCCGCATAAGGACGACCTGCGGGTGGAGATCGACGGACGGGACGCAAAGTCCTTTTCCTCACAGGGGCAGACCCGCACTGCGGCCCTGAGCCTGAAGCTGGCGGAGCGGGAGATCTATCAGAACGTCACGGGAGAGGCTCCCGTCCTACTGCTGGACGACGTGCTCTCCGAGTTGGACCCCCGGCGGCAGGAATTTGTGCTCAACCGCATCGCGGGCGGACAGGTGCTCATCACCTGCTGCGAGGACGACCGGCTCCCCCGCCTTCTGGGAGGGCGGGTCCTACGGGTGGAGAACGGGAGTCTGCGGCCCTCCTGAAACTGTTTCACGTGAAACAATCTGCATGAAAAACAGCGTGTTTTTTATCTGAAAAGTTTTCTTATTGAAAGGAACCGCCGGTATGTACCTGCACATCGGACAAAACGAGATCGTCCCCAAGCAGCGGATCATCGGCATCTTTGATCTGGACAAATGCAGCTATGAAAAGCGGACCCGGGAGTACCTTTCCCGGGCGGAGGAAGAGGGCGTGGTGCTGGACGCGTCCGGCGCGCTGCCCCGGTCCTTCGTGGTGTGCGATCACCCGTACCATCCCCAGATCGTCTATCTGTCCCAGCTCAGCCCCGCCACGCTCCAGAAGCGGGCGGAGAGCGACACGGTGGAGCTTTGACCCCGCCGGGGACGGCGCAAGCGACCCGCAATCCAACATAGGGCAGGGAGAAGCGGACCGGAGAAAACTCCAGTCCGGCTCTGCCCGCCCTGTATACGGAAGGAGAAGCCAAATTGGAAGATAACGAGATTTTGAATTCCACCGCAGTCGGCTCGGAAAACGAGTACGACGCCTCTGAGATCCAGGTCCTGGAGGGACTGGAGGCCGTCCGCAAGCGGCCCGGCATGTATATCGGATCCACCTCCGCCTCCGGCCTGCACCATCTGGTGTATGAGATCGTGGACAACGCCATCGACGAGGCGCTGGCGGGATACTGCACGGAGATCCTCGTGCAGATCAACGCGGACGGCACCATCACCGTGGTGGACAACGGCCGCGGCATCCCCGTGGACATTCAGGCCCAGACGGGAAAGCCCGCGCTGGAGGTGGTATACACCGTTCTGCACGCAGGCGGAAAGTTCGGCGGCGGCGGCTACAAGGTCTCCGGCGGACTGCACGGCGTGGGCGCCAGCGTGGTCAACGCGCTGAGCGAGTGGCTGACGGTGCAGGTCCACCGGGACGGTCACATCTACGAGATGAAATTCTCCCGGGGAGCCATCACCGAGGAGATGAAGATCGTCGGCGAGACGGACCACACCGGCACCACCGTCACCTTCAAGCCCGACCCGGAGATGTTCCGGGAGACCACCGAGTACGACTATGAAACGCTTCACACCCGGATGCGGGAGCAGGCGTTTTTGAACGCGGGCCTGAAGATCCGCACCGTGGACCTGCGGGAGGGCCGGGAGCAGTCCGACGAGATGTGCTTTGAGGGCGGCATCCGGGAGTTCGTCACCTGGCTAAACCGGGCCAAGGACCCCATCCACGGCGATGTGATCTATATGTCTGGCACGCGGGATGACTCCATGGCGGAGGTGGCGCTCCAGTATAACGACGGCTATAATGAGACCATCCTCTCGTTTGCCAACAACATCCACACGCCGGAGGGCGGCATGCACGAGGAGGGCTTCCGCCGCGCGCTGACCAGCGTCCTCAACGCTTATGGCAAGAAGATCGGAATGCTCAAGGACGGGGACAAGATCTCCGGCGAGGACTGCCGCGAGGGCTTGACGTGCGTGATCTCCGTGAAGCTGACGGAGGCCCAGTTCGAGGGACAGACCAAGGCCAAGCTGGGCAACAGCGAGATCCGCACGCTGGTCTATAACATCGTCTCCGACAAGCTGGACACCTATCTGGAGGAAAATCCGCAGGTGGGCCGGATGGTTCTGGACAAGGCGCTCACCGCCAACCGCGCCCGGGAGGCGGCCCGCAAGGCCCGGGAGTCCATCCGCCGCAAGACCGCGCTGGGCGGCGCGGCCATGCCGGACAAGCTGCGGGACTGCAACGAGGCCAACCCTGAGCTGACCGAGATTTATATCGTCGAGGGCGACTCCGCAGGCGGCTCCGCCACGCAGGGCCGGGATTCCCGTTTCCAGGCGATTTTGCCGCTGTGGGGCAAGATGCTCAACGTGGAGAAGGCCCGGGCGGACAAGGTATACGGAAACGACAAGCTCCAGCCCGTTATCACCGCGCTGGGCGCTGGCATCGGCGACGAGTTCGACCTGAGCAAGCTGCGCTATCACAAGATCATCATCATGGCCGATGCCGATGTGGACGGCTCCCATATCCGCACGCTGCTGCTGACGTTCTTTTTCCGCTTCATGCGCCCGCTGATCGAGCGGGGCTATGTATACGCCGCCGTGCCGCCCCTCTTCAAGCTGACGCGGGGCAAGAACTCCCGCGTGGCCTATACGGAGGAGGAGAGCCGTAAGATCTCTCAGGAGATGCGTCAGGACAACCCCAACGCCAAGATCGACATCAGCCGGTACAAGGGCCTTGGCGAGATGAACCCCCATGAGCTGTGGGAGACCACCATGGACCCGGAGAAGCGGACGCTGCGCCGCATCACGCTGGACGACGCGGTGGCCGCCGACGAGACCTTCTCCGTCCTGATGGGCGAAAAGGTGGAGCCGCGCAAGGAGTTCATCGAGAAGAACGCGAAATACGCGGTCAATCTGGACTATTAAGGCTCTGCGCGCCGCGCAGAATGCTTTTGGAAAAAGAAAGGCTGTTTTGAATGAGTAAGAAACCCCAGTATGATCCGGAGGAGATCCGATATCCCAATCAGAAGATCGAGCAGTCTCCGCTGGTGGCGGAGATGCAGAAGTCCTATATCGAATACGCCATGAGCGTCATTGTCGGCCGCGCTCTGCCGGATGTGCGGGACGGTCTCAAGCCGGTCCACCGCCGCATCCTGTATGCCATGTACGAGGACGGGCTGACCTTTGACAAGGCGTTCCGCAAGTGCGCCACCGCCGTCGGCGACGTGCTGGGCCGGTACCATCCCCACGGCGACGCCAGCGTGTATGACGCGCTGGTCCGTCTGGCGCAGGATTTTTCCATGCGCTATGTGCTGGTGGACGGACACGGCAACTTCGGATCCATCGACGGCGACCCCCCCGCGGCCTACCGTTATACCGAGGCCCGTCTCTCCAAGATCTCCGAGGAGATGCTGCGGGACATCGACAAGGACACCGTGGACTGGGACCCCAACTTCGACGAGACCCGCAAGGAGCCGAAGGTCCTGCCCTCCCGGTTCCCCAACCTGCTGGTCAACGGCTCCAGCGGCATCGCCGTTGGCATGGCCACCAACATCCCGCCCCACAACCTGCGGGAGGTGATCGCCGCCTGCGTTCACGTGCTGGACGATCCGGAGGCCACGCTGGCGGATCTGATGCAGTATGTAAAAGGCCCGGATTTCCCCACAAAGGGCATCATCATGGGCCGCAGCGGCATCCGCGCGGCCTACGCCACCGGCCGGGGCCGGGTGGTGATCCGCGCCCGGACGGAATTTGAGGAGTTCGGCAAGGACCGCACCCGCATCGTGGTGACGGAGATCCCCTATCAGGTCAACAAGCGGATGCTCATCAAGAACATGGCCGATCAGGTGGAGGACAAGCGGCTGGAGGGCATCTCCGACATCCGGGACGAGACGGACCGCAACGGCATGCGCATCGTCATCGAGCTGAAGCGGGACGCCAATCCGCAGGTGGTCCTCAACCGCCTGTTCGCCCAGACCCAGCTTCAGTCCAGCTTCGCCATCAATATGCTGGCGCTGGTGGACAACCAGACCCAGCCCAAGATCCTGTCCCTGCGGCACATCATTGACGAGTATCTGCGCTTTCAGGAGGACCTGATCGTCCGCCGGACGCGCTTTGACCTGAAAAAGGCGCAGGAGCGCGCCCATCTGCTGGAGGGCCTGCTCATCGCGCAGGACCACATCGACGAGGTTATTAAGGTCATCCGCAGCAGCTATGACGACGCCAAGCAGCGCCTGTGCGAGCGGTTTGGTCTGGACGAGGTGCAGGCGCAGGCCATCTGCGACATGCGCCTGATCGCGCTGCAGGGCCTGAACCGGGAGAAGCTGGAGACGGAATACAAGGAACTGGAGGAGCGCATCGCCTATTACGAAAAGCTGCTCGGCTCCGACGAGATGATCCGCGGCGTTTTGAAGGAGGAGCTGCTGGCCATCTCCGAAAAGTACGGCGACGACCGCAAGACCGAGATCCAGGACGTGGAGGACGAGATCGACATTGAGGACCTGATCGAAGAGGAGGAGTGTGTCTTTACTCTGACGGAGGCTGGCTATATCAAGCGCACGCCCGTCAGCGAGTACGCGGCGCAGTCCAAGGGCGGTATGGGCAAAAAGGGCATCACCACCCGGGACGAGGACGTGGTGGTGGACGTGTTCACCGCCTCCACCCACGATTATATCCTCTTCTTCACCGATACCGGCAAGGTCTACCGCAAGAAGGGCTATCAGATCCCGGAGTCCGGAAAGACCGCAAAGGGCACAAACCTCATCAACATCCTTCAGATCGAGCAGGGCGAGCGGGTACAGACCATGATCCACACCCGCAGCATCGAGGACAACGAAAACCGCTTCCTGTTCATGGTCACCCGGAACGGCACGGTGAAGCGCCTGCCGGTCGGGACGCTGAAGAACCTGCGCAACAACGGCATCCGCGCCCTGCGGATGGAGGCGGGAGACCGGCTCATCACCGTCCGGGAGACGGACGGGAACCAGAAGATCCTGATCGCCACCCACGACGGCATGGCCGTCTGCTTCGACGAGAACGACGTGCGCACCATGGGCCGCGACGCCGTGGGCGTGCGCGGCATCCGGCTGCGGGAGGGCGACTATGTGGTGGCCGCCGCCCGGGCCGCGGAGGGCAAGACCGTCCTCTCCATCACGGAAAAGGGCTACGGCAAGCGCACGCCCGTGGAGGAGTACCGCATCACCAACCGCGGCGGTCTCGGCATCAAGAACTATATGGTCACGGAAAAGACCGGCCCGGTGGTGGGCATGAAGGTAGTGGACGGCAGCGAGGACCTGCTGCTGGTCACCCGCAGCGGCATCATGATCCGCACGCCGGTGGACGCCATCCGCGAGGCGGGCCGCGCCACGCAGGGCGTGATCGTTATGCGCTTCAAGGAGGAGGGAGATCAGGTGATCTCCATGGCCCTGACCGACCGGGAGCAGGAAAGCGTCGAAGCACCGCAGACCGGAGACGCGGAATGAAGCAGGTGACCATCTATACCGACGGCGCCTGCTCCGGCAATCCCGGCCCGGGGGGCTGGGGCGCGGTGCTGCTGTACGGCGCGCACCGGCGGGAACTGTCCGGCGGGGAAGCGCAGACCACCAACAACCGCATGGAGTTGACGGCGGTGATCGAGGCGCTGGCGCTTTTGAAGGAGCCGTGCATCGTGGAGCTGTGGAGCGACTCCAAATACGTGATCGACGGGCTTTCCAAGGGCTGGGCCAAGGGCTGGCAGAAGCGGGGCTGGATCAAGTCCGACAAAAAGCCGGCGCTGAACCCGGACCTGTGGGAGCGGCTTCTGGCGCTGTGCGACGTGCATACGCTCCACTATCACTGGGTCAAGGGCCACGCCGACACGGCGGAAAATAACCGCTGCGACGAGATGGCGGTGGCTCAGAGCCGGAAATTCAAATAAAAAGCTCCCGGAAGGAACGTTGAACCGCTCCTCGTCAAGAGAACAGAGAAAAAATATAAAGTTTCCCGGCCAGCAGCCATGAGCTGCTGGCCGCTTTTTATGCAGCGAGGCAAATGCCTGATTCTCCGCCTAAGTGTTTCTTGACTATCTTTACTTTTTCCTCCACAGAAAATTTCTGCTTTTGCGGCATAACAATGCTCCCTCCATGATCGACAGTTTGTTTTTTCACTGTCTCTCATAGAGGGAGCATATCAAATGTTCCTTCCGGGAGCTTTTTTTCGAGTTATTCCAGCGTTTCCAGCTCCGCCTGCCACAGTGCGGCGGACGCATCGCTGGGCATTCTCCAGTCGCCCCGGGGCGAGACGGCCACGGAGCCGACCTTCGGCCCGTCCGGCAGGCAGTTCCGCTTGAACTGCTGGGAGAAGAACCGGCGGTAAAATACCTTCAGCCATTTCAGGATCACGCTGCGGTCATACTTCGTCTCCCACGCGTACAGGGCCAGCCGGTAGATCTTGGCCGGGCCGAAGCCCCAGCGCAGCAGATAGTACAGAAAAAAGTCGTGCAGCTCATAGGGACCCACCAGATCCTCCGTTTTCTGCGCGATATCGCCCTGAACGGCGGGCAGCAGCTCCGGGGACACGGGCGTGTCCAGAATGTCCTCCAGCACGCCGGTGAGCTGGCCGTCCTTGTCCTGATTGTCCCGGGCGAGGTATGCCACCAGATGGCGCACCAGCGTCTTGGGGATGGAGCAGTTGACGGCGTAATTGCTCATGTGGTCGCCGTTGTAGGTGCACCAGCCCAGCGCCAGCTCCGAGAGGTCGCCGGTGCCGATGACGATGCCGCCAGTCTGGTTGGCCACATCCATCAGGACCTGCGTCCGCTCCCGGGCCTGTCCGTTCTCAAAGGTCACGGAGTGGTCGGCCATGTCGTGGCCGATGTCCTTGAAGTGGCTGCGGACGGTGGCGGAGATATCCACGGTCTTGAGCGTGGCGCCCAGCCGTTCAGCCAGGATCACCGCGTTGTTCTTCGTCCGGTCGGTGGTACCGAAGCAGGGCATGGTCACCGCCACGATGTCCGTCATAGGCCGGTCCAGCATCTTCAGCGCCAGCCCGGTGATGAGAATCGCCAGCGTGGAGTCCAGCCCGCCGGAAAGGCCCACCACCGCAGTCTTGGCGTGGGTGTGCTCCAGCCGCTGCTTCAGACCCAGCGAGGCGATCAGCAGGATCTCGCGGCAGCGCTGATCCCGGTCGTCCTTTCCTTCCGGCACAAAGGGCTGGGGCGCGATGTAGCGCGTGAGCTTCGTGCGCGAGACGGTGAGGGAGAAGGGCGTGACGGCCATATCCTCCCCCTCGGAGAAGAGCTGCGTCCTGCGCCGCTCATACGCCAGCTTCTGCACGTCGATCTGGGAGAGGAGCAGGTCGTTCTTGAACCGGCTCTCCGCCAGCATGGAGCCGTTCTCCGCAATCATCTTGTGGGCGCCGAACACCACGTCGGAGGTGGACTCTCCCTCGCCGGCGCTGGTGTACAGATAGCCGCACAGCAGCTTGGCCGACTGCATTGCCGTGAGCTGGCGGCGGTAGGCGTCCTTGCCGATCAGGTCGTTGCTGGCGGAGAGGTTGCCGATAACCGTCGCTCCGGCGGCGGCCAGCGCCGCGGACGGAGACACCGGCGCCCACAGATCCTCGCAGATCTCAAGGCCCAGCGTCAGCTCCGGCACTTCCTTGCAGCGGAAAAGCTGCTTCGCGCCGAACAGCACCGTCTCGCCGCACACGTCGATGGGGAAGGGGTCTCCTTCCGGCGCGGGGGCGAACTGCCGCTTTTCGTAAAACTCACTGTAATTGGGCAGGTGCGTCTTGGGGACCACGCCCAGAATGTGTCCCTTCTGGATCACCGCGGCGCAGTTATAGAGCCTGCCGCGGACCCGCAGGGGCATTCCCACCGCGGTGACCACCTCCAGATTCCGGGTGGCCTCCAGCACGGTGGCAAGAGCCTCCTCCGCGCCCCGCAGCAGCGCGTCCTGATAGAAAAGATCGCCGCAGGTATAGCCCGTCAGCCCCAGCTCCGGCAGAATGAGGATCTTAGCGCCGGACTGCTCCGCCCGGCGCATCATGGCGAACGTCTCCTCCGCGTTGCGGGCGCAGTCCGCCAGATGGACCACGGGACTGCCGCAGGCCACCGCGATCAAACCGTCTTTCATGCAAAACGCCTCCAGTAAATCATTTTCTCTATAGTATACCACCGGCGGACTTTTCGCAAGAAGAACGCGCCGCCGGACGGAAAACCGCAGTACGCAGAAAGGACCGCCGAAGCGGTCCTTTCTGCTGTGTGTTTTAGGAGGGAGAAAACGCATCGGGGTGGGAGTCCCCTTTGCTGATTCTTAAAATACCGGATAAACATGGCGGAATTATGCATTCCGTGTGAACAGTTTGTAAACTCCGGGGAAAACGAGCGCAAAAATACGGAAATTTCCGGACAAGCAGGGGAAATATCCCTGCGCGGCGCAAAAAAAGACGCCCGCCGGAGCGGACGTCTTTGTTACTCAGCCGATCTTGTTCAGCTTCAGAGTCATGGAGCTCTTGCGGCGAGCGGCCGTGTTCTTGTGCAGAACGCCGCGGGCGACAGCCTGATCGACTTTCTTCACCGCAACCTTGTACGCGCCATCGGCCTCGGTGCGATTGCCTTCTGCGGCAACAGCCTCGAACTTCTTGATGGCGGTCTTCAGCGCGGACTTCTCGGCCTTGTTGCGGGCGTTTCTCGCCTCGGCGATCAGAACACGCTTCTTGGCAGACTTGATATTCGGCAAACCAAACACCTCCTTTGGCAAATTGAAAATATGCGGGATCTCAAAAATCCCACCGTGCAGAATGATATTTTAACAGTTTTGTATCGAAAAAGCAAGCCCTTTTTCTGAAAATTCTTTCTTTTGTGCATATTGTGTTTCCTGTCGGAAAACCTAGTGAAAAGACACAATATTTAGTGGGAGGATGGATGCGCGGATGTTTGCAAAGCGGACGGACCTTGCGCTGGAGGCGCGGGAGCTGTGGCAGGAGAGCGCGGAAGCGACCGCGAAGCTCTTCGGAGTCAAGGCGGGGAAGGCACGCCGGGAGGGCTATCCCGTGACGCGGGTGGAAATTCTGGACGCGGAGGGCGCGAAAACGCTGGGAAAGCCCGTCGGGACATACCTGACGCTGGACCTCACGTCCTATTGGCAGCGGAAGGAGGACTATTTTGCCCGGGCGGTCCGGGCGCTGGGCGGGCAGCTCCGGGAGCTTCTGCCCGGGGAGGGCGCGGCGCTGGTGATCGGACTGGGCAACCGGGCCATGACGCCGGACGCGGTTGGCCCGCTGACGCTGGAGAGCGTTCTGGTCACGCGCCATCTCCTCTCCGGGATGCCCCGCCAGTTCGGCGGGATGCGGCCGGTGTCCGCATTTTCCGTGGGCGTTCTGGGGACCACGGGCGTGGAGTCGGCCGAGGCGGTGCGGGGCCTTGTGCGGGAGCTGAAGCCGGACTTTGTGGTGGCGGTGGACGCGCTGGCCTCCCGCCGGACGGGGCGCGTATGCGCCACAGTGCAGATCAGCGACAGCGGGATCGTCCCCGGCTCCGGCGTGGGGAACCACCGGGCGGCGCTGGACAAACGGACGCTGGGCGTGCCGGTGTTCGCCGTGGGCGTGCCCACGGTGGTGGACGCGGCCACACTGGCGGCGGATCTGCTGGAGGAGTCCGGCGCGGGCAGCTTTGACGAAAAGCGCCTGCGCAGCCGCCGTCAGCCCATGACCGTCACGCCCCGGGACATCGACGCGCAGGTGCGGGAGCTGTCCCGGGTGCTGGGGTACGGGCTGAACTGGGCGCTTCAGGAGCTGGAGATCGAGGACATGGCCGCGCTGCTGGGGTGAGCTTTTCCGCTTGGATTTTCCCGGCTTTCCCCGGTTTTTCCGCATCTGTGGAAAAACCGGGGCGTTTTTTCGCGGGAGGTTGCCGAAAGCGGAAAAAAAGAGTACATTAAAACCAGAAAAGGAGTGGAGCGCGTGGAAAGAAACAGCAATGGGCTGCGGGACATGACGGTGGGCAGCCCGGCGGGACATATCGTGCTATTCGCGCTGCCCCTGCTGGCGGGCAGCTTTCTTCAGCAGCTGTACAACATGGTGGACTCGTGGGTGGTGGGGAACTACGTGGGCGACGCGGCGCTGGCCGCGGTGGGCGTGGGCTTTCCGGTCATCTTCATGTTCACCTCGCTGTTTATGGGCATCGCCAACGGCGGAACGGTGGTCATCTCCCAGTATTACGGCGCGGGAAAGCTGGACCGGGTGCACGACGCGGTGGACACCATCTACACCGCCTTCGTGGCCGCGGCCCTGCCGGTGACGCTGCTGGCGCTGGCACTGGTCAAGCCGCTGCTGGCGGTGCTGCGGGTGGACCCGGCGGCGTACCACGAGGCATGGGCGTATCTGATGATCGTCTGCGGCGGACTGGTGGGCACCATCGGATACAACACCAACGCGGGCATCCTCAACGGCCTTGGAAACAGCCGCACAACGCTGCTGTTCCTCTCAGTGGCGGCGGTGATGAACATCGGGCTGGATCTGGCGCTGGTCCTGCTGGCCGGATGGGGCGTGGTGGGCGTCGCGGTGGGGACGGTCGTCTCCCAGACGTTTTCGTGGCTGTTCGGCCTGTTCTACATCAACCGGCGGTATCCTCAGATCGCCATTCACCCTTTCTGCTTCCGGTTCGACAGGGTGCTGTTCCGTCAGGTCATGACCATCGGACTGCCGGCGGGGCTTCAGATGTCGCTGGTGTCGCTGGGGGCCATGGCGGTGATGAGCAAGGTCAACTCCTACGGAAAGGCGTTCAGCGCCGCGTACAACGTGGGGTCCCGGCTCGACCAGATGGCGTTTCTGGCGGTGCAGAGCCTGACCAACGCCGTGACCGCCTTCGTGGGGCAGAACACCGGCGCGAAAAAGCCGGAGCGGGTGCGCCGGGGCGTCCGGGCGGCGGCGGCCATGTCGGCGGTCTGGTGCCTTGCGATGACGGCACTGCTGACGGTACTGGCGCCCCAGCTGGTGGGCGCGTTTTCCCCGGAGGCGGACGTGATTCGCTCCGGCGTGAGCTATCTGCGCTGCATCATGCCCTTTTACGTCCTGTTCGGCACATTTTATATTTTGAACGGTGCCATGCGTGGCGCGGGGGACAGCGTGTTTCCCATGGTGAACGTGCTGCTGTCGCTGATTTTGGTGCGGGTGCCGGTGGTGTATCTGCTGGCCAACCGCTTCGGCCCCGGCGCGATGTATTACGGCATCGGCATCGGATGGTGCGTGGGCTTCACGCTGTGCGTGCTCTACTATCTCTCCGGCCGCTGGAAGCGGCACGGGAGCCTTGCGGAGGCGGAGCCGTGAGACGGGCGGCGGAAGATGCGCGGAAATTGCCCGCAGAGGGCGGAAAAGGTCCGGTCCGGGCGAAAAATTCCCCCTTGACGGGCGGAAAAAAAGGTGCTATTTTTAATTCTAAGGCAATGATGGGTCGGCAGCCCGGAGCCGCGGGAGGAAATGCCCGCCGGAAGCCCCGATAACGGCACAAGAGTGTGGATGCGTCCAAATTCAGGTGGAACCACGGATCAGCTTTGATTCGCCCTGAGCCAATAAAGCGGCTCAGGGCGTTTTTTTGCGGAACGCGGCGGACCGCCCGTCCGCGGCCCCGACCGCCGTCTCCCGGGATGGGAGCAGAGATACCGTATTTTGGAGATCAAAGGAGAGAGCAGCAATGAAAAACACGGAAAAGACCATGGACAAGATCGTTGCCCTGTGCAAGAACCGGGGCTTTGTGTTCCCCGGCAGCGAGATCTACGGCGGCCTTGCCAACACGTGGGATTACGGCCCGCTGGGCGTGGAGCTGAAGAACAACGTCAAGCGCGCGTGGTGGAAGAAGTTCGTGCAGGAGAACCCTCTGAACGTCGGTCAGGACGCGGCCATTCTGATGAACCCGCAGGTGTGGGTGGCCAGCGGCCATCTGGCGGGCTTTTCCGACCCGCTGATGGACTGCAAGGAGTGCAAGGAGCGCTTCCGCGCGGATAAGCTGATCGAGGACTGGAGCCAGCAGAACGGCGTGGAGCTGGAAAAGCCCATCGACGCCTTCTCCCAGCAGGAGATGAAGGCATTTGTGGAGGACCACAACATTCCCTGCCCCACCTGCGGCAAGCATAACTTCACCGATATCCGCCAGTTCAACCTGATGTTCAAGACCTTCCAGGGCGTGACCGAGGACGCGAAGAACACCGTGTACCTCCGCCCGGAGACGGCGCAGGGCATCTTTACCAACTTTGTCAACGTCCAGCGCACCACCCGGCGTAAGCTGCCCTTCGGCGTGTGCCAGATCGGAAAGTCCTTCCGCAACGAGATCACTCCGGGCAACTTCATCTTCCGCGTCCGCGAGTTTGAGCAGATGGAGCTGGAGTTCTTCTGCAAGCCGGGCACCGATCTGGAGTGGTTCCAGTATTGGCGCACCTTCTGCCACAACTGGCTGCTGGGCATCGGCCTGAAGGACGAGAACCTGCGCCTGCGGGATCACACGCCCGAGGAGCTGTGCTTCTACTCCAAGGCCACCACGGACTTTGAGTTCCTGTTCCCCTTCGGCTGGGGCGAGCTGTGGGGCGTGGCCGACCGGACGGATTACGACCTGACCCAGCATCAGAACACCTCCGGCAAGGATCTGACCTATTTCGATCAGGAGGCCAACGAGCGCTATATCCCCTATGTGGTGGAGCCGTCTCTGGGCGTGGAGCGCAGCGTGCTGGCCATTCTGTGCGACGCGTATGACGAGGAGGTCGTGGACGCGGAGAAGAACGACGTGCGCGTGGTGATGCACTTCCATCCCGCCGTGGCGCCCTTCAAGGCGGCGGTGCTGCCCCTGTCCAAGAAGCTGGGCGACAAGGCCCGGGAGATCCAGCAGGAGCTCAGCCGCGACTGGATGGTGGATTATGACGACACCGGCTCCATCGGCAAGCGCTACCGCCGGGAGGACGAGATCGGCACGCCGTTCTGCGTGACCGTGGACTTTGCCACGGTGGGCGATGACAAGACCCCCGCCGACAACTGCGTCACCGTCCGCGACCGCGACACCATGCAGCAGGAGCGCGTGCCCATCTCTGAGCTGCGCGCGTATCTGGCTGAAAAGCTGGCATACTGAGAGAAGAAACCGGAGAGCGGGACGCGGGAGCGTCCCGCTCTCCCTGAAAGCGAGCGAGCAGATTGAAAACGACTCTCCTGAAAATCGGAAAGGCCGCGCTGGTCGTGCTGGCGGCGCTGGCGGTGGGCTGCGCCGCGGCCTTTTCCATGGAATGGATCGCGCTTGGCTCCGCGCAGGCCGCGCTGGACTGGTGCGCCGCCGTGCCCGCGCCGTTTCTGCTGACGGCGGTGTTTTACGGGAGCGGCGCGCTGCTTCTGGGGCTGGCGGCCGGCCAGCTCTGGATCGGGGCGCTGGCGTCCGGGACCGTGAGCGCGGCGCTGGCGCTGGTGAGCTGGTTCAAGTCCGTCATCAACGGCGCGCCGCTGACGGTGGAGGACTTCGGCCTGATCGGCCAGCTCGATCAGGTGATGGGCGTGGCGGGGGACCTGACTGTGCCGGACTTCGCATGGCACGCCATCGCCCTGCTGGCGGGAACGGTGCTGGCGGCGGCGGTGGCGGGCCACTGGCTGACCATGGGCAGCGGACGGGCGCGCTTCACGCTGGCCACGGCCCTGCTGGCGCTGGGCCTGTGCTTCGGCGCGGGACCCGGCGCGGCACCGCTGGGAAACGCCTTTTCCGTGAACACGCAGGAGCGCATCCAGCCCGCCATCGCCTATCGGGACTACGGCCTGACGGTGGGCCTGTGGCGGGACGCGTGCCTGCTGGCCAACCGGGAGCCGGAGGGCTACGGACCGGAATACATGGACGCGGTGGCGGCCCGGCTGGACGAGCTGCTGGGCGGCGCGTCCGCCGCGCCCGTCTCCGTCCGGCCCAACGTGATCTTCATTCTCTCCGAGTCGTTTTACGACATGACCCGCCTGCCGGAGCTGAAGCTCTCCGCCGACCCGGCGGAAAACTATCACCGCCTGAGCCGGGAGGGCATCTCCGGCCGGTTCTTCAGCAGCTATCTGGGCTACGGCACCGGCTATATCGAGCAGTCCATCTTCACCGGTCTGACTGGCAAGGATCTGGAGCCGGGGACCAACATCTGCTTCCGCCCGGACGAGGAGTACAGCCTGCTGGACTCGGTAGCCACGCCGTTCCGGAAGCAGGGCTATGAGACGGAGCTGCTCCACGCCTATAACGACAGTCTCTATAACCGCACGGTGACGTATCCCCGGCTGGGCTTTGACCGTCTGCTCTTTTCTCAGGAGATCCAGTCGCTGGACCTGAACATTCAGGGCAGCCCCTACGCGGGCGGATACTATCTCAGCGACCACGTGTTCGTGCAGGCGCTTTTGAACCGGATGGACGCGGCCAACGCGGAGGGAAAGCCCGCGTTCCTGTTCGGCGTTTCCATGGAGAACCACCAGCCCTTTGACCCGGAAAAGTTCGGCTACAAGTGCCAGATCGACGTGTCCAGCGAGATCCTGGACGAGGAGGATCTGGCCATCACCCGCGTGATGCTGGAGGGCCTGACCCGGGCGGATCAGGCGCTGGGCGAGCTGACAGACGCGCTGCGGGAGCGGGAGGAGCCGACGGTGGTGGTGTTTTTCGGCGACCACCGGCCCAACCTCTTCATGACCGACGGCGGCACGGTGTACAGCCATCTGGGCCTGTGCGAGGGGAACGACTGCGCCGACTGGACCATTGACCAGGTGGCCGACCTCTACTCCACCAATTATCTCATCTGGGCCAACGACGCGGCGCTTTTGAAGGCCACGGCCGGGACGGTGCGGGATACCGGCATCGCCGCCATCGGCCCGGCGGTGCTGGACGCGGCGGACATGCCCCGCACCCGCTACTGGGCCATGCAGGAGCGGCTGGGGCAGGACCTGCTCATCAACACGGATCTCTACTGTGTCACTTCGGACGGCACGCCCTATTGGAACGCGGCGGACGCGGACCTCTCCGACGAGGACCGGGAGCTGCTGGAGCTGCGCGGCGCCGTGGTTTACGATGTTTATTACGGCAAGCGCTACTGTGTTGAAAAAATGAATCAGCCGGTAGGAAGCTAAGACCTCTGTGCAAAAAAGACCCGCCGGACGCGGAGAACGTCCGGCGGGTCTTGTGTTCAAAACGCGTTAAGAATACGCAAAGAATTTGCCGGAGGCTGACAATTTTCAGGATCTGACGGCAAAGAAGGCTTCGATCTGCGCCCGCTCCGCCTGCACGGAGCCTTGGGCAAAGCCGCCGCGCCCGCCGCCCCGTCCGCTGAGGGAGGCGTTCAGCTCCTTCACCAGCGGGGCGATGTCCGCGCCGTCGGCGCGGACCAGCGCGTATTGGAACCGGCCGCCCTCCGGCCCCGCGAACACCGACGCAAGGCCGCCGCAGGTCCCGGCCACCGCGTCCGCCAGCTTCCGCGCGCCGTCGGGCCGCATGGGGGGCTGGAAAAGGACCACGTCGCCCCGCCCCGTCTGCTCGGCGGCGACGGCGGCGAACACCTCGTCCTCCAGCCGGGTCATGCGGGCCTTTGCGGCCTCCAGCTCTGCGGTCAGCCGCTCCACCGCGGCGGCGGTGTCCAGCGGCTTGACGCTCAGGGCCTGACCAACCGCCCGGTCCTGCTCATACACGGCGGAGAGGAAGTCCAGCGCCCGCTTTCCGCACAGGATCTCCAGCCGCACGCCCTCCCGGAACTTCTGGCAGGAGAGGACCTTGACCAGCCCCACCTGTCCGGCCCGCAGCACGTGGGTCCCGCAGCAGGCGCAGCAGTCCGCGCCGGGGAAGGTGACGATGCGCACCTGACCGGTCAGCTCCTTTTTGGAGCGGTAGTCCAGCCGCGCCAGCTCCTCTTGAGAGGGATAGGCAATCTGAACGGACTCGTCCCGGTAAATGATCCGGTTGGCCTCGGCCTCGGCTTCCAGCACCTGCTCCCACGTGAGGGACGCGTTGTAGTCGATGGTCACGGTCTGTGCCCCCATGTGAAAGCCCACGTTGTCGCAGGAGAACCGATCGCACAGGATGCCGCTGATGATATGCTCTCCGGAGTGCTGCTGCATATGGTCGAACCGGCGTGCCCAGTCAATGCTTCCGGATACCTCCGTTCCGATCTCCAGCGGCCGGTCGCAGGTGTGGCAGATCACGCCGTCCCGCTCGTGTACGTCCGTGACGGCGGCGCCGCCCAGCGTGCCGTGGTCGGCGGGCTGACCGCCGCCCTCGGGATAAAAGGCGGTGCGGTCCAGCGTCACCAGCCAGCCGGTTTTTCCCGGCTCACAGGAGAGGACTTTTCCGATAAATTCCCGCAGGAACGGGTCCTGATAATAGAGCTTTTCCGTTTCCATTGCGCAGCTTCCTTTCTCTTATGAGATCGACACGACCCACCGCCACACCGGCAGGGCCAGACAGGCCCCTGCGGCGGCGGAGCACACGTTGGCGCACAGACCGTATACCACCGCCCGGGCCCTGGACTGCTCCGTGAGCAGACGGCAGTACAGTCCGCATTCCACCGCCGTGATGACCAGCTCCGCCGGGAGGAAGAAGATCATCGACCAGCCGGTCACGCCGTGGCGCAGCACCGTGACGGCCAGGTACAGCGCCAGCGCCCCCTGCGTCAGCAGATTCACACCCAGCAGTGTTTGCCAGCTTTTGCGGGCGCGGTAGCCGAACAGGAACGCCAGCGCACCCTCCACTGCAAGCGTGGGCAGCAGCGTTGCGAGAAATTGCAGCCCGCAGCCCACCCAGACCGGCGGGACGGAGACGGACTTCGCTGTCCAATCCACCGCGGCGGAGGACTGAAGCACCCGGCGCTCCAGCGGCTCGGAGACAAAGACCTGCCCGCTTTGGGTGACCATAAGGATGCGGTACCGCTCCGGCACGCCCATGTAGGAGAACACGTGGAGGGGGTTCCCGGCGGCGTCCGCCGATTCGGCGTAAAGCTGCCCGTTCATGGGTACGCCGTTGGTCCCCTGCGCGGTGCAGGCGTGCCACCCGGCGGGGACGGCGGCGCGGAGCGCGTCCAGCAGGGCGGGGTCCAGCGCGTCCGCCCGCTCGTCCGGATAGTTCCAGTCAATCCCACAGTAGGGGGAGTCCCCGGAGCCGTAGCTCGGCCCGCCGTATTCGCCCTCCTCCAGCAGGTCTAGGTAATACGGTTCGTCCGGCGCGTGCTTTACCCGGACGATGAGCTGGGCCTTCGGCCCACTGTCCGCCAGCGTGGGGACGCAGAGCAGGACCAGCAGAAGCAGGGCGCAGAGCGCCGCCGCGGGGCGGCTGTTCATCCGTTTCATCAGGGTATCCTCCTTTTCAGAAATGAGCGTGGCTCACAAAAGCCCCAGCTCCGCTTTCCACGTCAGGACCCGGAGACAGGCCGCGTCGATCAGGGCCGTGTCCAGCGTTCCATCCTGCGCGGCGGCCAGCACCTGCGGGATTTGAGCGCGGTAGTCCGAGGAGATGAGCAGGTCGTTCCCGGCCTGAACGGCCAGCACGGCGGCGGATCCGTCCTGCGCGTACAGCTTCACCGCGTCCATGGCCAGATCGTCCGTCATGACCACGCCGTTTGCCCGGCCCGCCTGAGTCATCAGCTCCCGCAGCGTCTGATGGACGGCGGGGGAGAGGGACGCGGGCAGCTCCGGGTCCATGCACCGGACGATGTTGTGGCTCACCAGCACGGCGGCGGTCCGGCTGCTGCTCAGTCCTGCGGAGAAGGGGAGAAAGTCGGACGTCTGGAACGTTTCCAGCGGTCGGTCATCCACGGCGGAGCCGGTGTGGGTGTCTGGGTTGTTTCCGTAGCCGGGGAAGTGCTTCAGAACGCTGCCCATGCCGTCCCACGCCATCTGCTCCGTTACGGCGGAGACGTATCCGGCGGTGGTCTGGGCATCCTCTCCCAGCGTGCGGTCATAGATGAAGTCCCCCGGATCGGTGGACACGTCCGCCACCGGCGCCAGATTCACGTTGAAGCCGAGGCCCCGCAGCAGCAGGTCCTTTTCGTGGGCGTCCGCCAGAACGCCGTCGATCCCTCCGGCGGAGTAGACCGCACGGGGCGACTGAAATTTCCGCTCCCGCAGGTTGGAGTTGGAGGACACGCGCACCACGGAGCCGCCCTCCTCGTCCACGCCGATGAGCAGCGGAATGTCCGCCGCCTCCTGATAGGAGGCGATGTCCCGGATCAGGCCGCAGGCGGTTTTCCCCTTGGTGTCCCGGCCGAAGAGAATGTAGCCCCCCAGATGGTAGGCGCTCACGTCCTGGGCGGCGTTTTCCGCCGGACAGCGGGCGAAAAAGAGCTGACCCGCCTTTTCCTCCAGCGTCATGTCCGCCAGCAGCGCACGGGCCCGCGTCTCGGGCGTGTCCGGCATCGACGGCTCCTCGCTGGGCGTTGGAGCGGGCGGCTCCGGCGCGCTCTGGACGGCGGAGGATGCGGCGGCGGACTGGGACGGCTGGGCGGCCGGCCCGCTGTCCGGCCCCCGGGCGGCGCATCCGGATAAAAAGAAAAGCGCGGCCAGCGCCGCGAGCAGTGATCGCTTCATGATATCCCTCCTGATCTGGCCCGGACGGGCGGCCTCCGCCGGGACAGCTTCACGCGCGGCGGATCGGCAAGCCCGCCGCTGAGAAAATTCCGGCTCTATTATAGCATACCGCGCCCCGCCGGGGCAATTCCCTTACGCATCGGGACCGCCGCAGGGAAAGAGGGAGGACTGGAACGAGTCGGACAGGACGGCTTCCTCAGCCTCCCGCTGTCCGGCGGACAGGATCCTGACCGCGCCGGATACGTCGCTGCGCTCCAGCGCCCGCAGGGCGGTTTCGTTGACGTGGAACAGATGGTAATAGAGCTCCCGGTACGTATCCATACCACCACCTCCAAAAAGTTACTAAACAAATAGTAACTATATTTATGATGATTGTCAATCCGTTGCTTTTAGAATAGGGTTTACTTTGAGGTGAATAGATAGAATGGCCATGGACAATACGGTGCTGACCGCGCGGGAATATGGAAAGGTACATATCCGGCTGAGAGAGCTGATGGATGCACGGGATATGACCCGCAACGAGTTGGCCCGGGCGGCGAACACCCGCTTTGAGGTGGTGGACAAGTGGTACCGGGGCAGCGTTGAGAAGATCGACGCGGACGTACTGGCGCGGTTCTGCTTTGTACTGGGGTGTCAGGTGGAGGACGTGATCCAGTACGAGACGAAATGATAAAAGGAGCGGACGCAGGGGCTGCGTCCGCTCTCTTTTTCTTATTCCTCGGGCTTGACGAGGGCAATGTGCAGCTCGTCGAGCTGCTTCTGGGTGACGGCGCTGGGCGCGTCCATCATCACGTCCTGCGCGTTCTTGTTCATGGGGAAGGGGATGATCTCGCGGATGGAATCCTCGCCCGCCAGCAGCATCACCATGCGGTCCACGCCCGGGGCGATGCCGGCGTGGGGGGGCGCGCCGTAGGTAAAGGCGTTGTACATGGCGGGGAACTTGGCCTTCACATCGTCCTCGCCCAGCCGGACCAGCTCAAAGGCCTTGACCATGATCTCCGGGTCGTGGTTGCGGACCGCGCCGGAGGACAGCTCCACGCCGTTGCACACCAGATCGTACTGGTCGGCGGTGATGCTCAGGGGGTCAATCTCGCCCCGCTCGGCCTTGAGCAGGACGTCCAGCCCGCCGGAGGGCATGGAGAACGGGTTGTGGCAGAACTCCAGCTCGCCGGACTCCTCGCCGATCTCGTACATGGGGAAGTCCACGATCCAGCAGAAGGCGTACTGCTCCTTGTCCATGTGGCCGGGGACGGCGGCGCCCAGCGTCTTGACCAGCGCACCGGCGGTCTTCTGGGCGGCGGCGCGCTTCCCGGCGGACAGGGCCACGAAGTCGCCCGCCTTCAGCCCCAGCGCGGAGACCACCGCGTCCTTGATGGGGGAGACGAACTTTGCGATGCCGCCCACGACCTCGCCGTTCTCGTCCAGACGGAACCAGTAGGGCTTGCCGCCGGAGAGGACCTCCACGTCGGCGAGGGTCTTGTCGATGAACTTGCGGGTCTCCTTGAAATCGGAGACTACCACGGCCTTGACCACGTTCCCCTCAAAGGGGCCGAAGCCGCAGCCGGAGAGGACCTCGGTGGCGTCCTGCACGGTCAGGTCGATGCGCAGGTCCGGCTTGTCGGAGCCGTATTTCTCCATGGCCTCCCGATAGGGGATGCGGACGAAAGGCGCACCGGAGGCCCGGTCATACGCGCCGAACTTGGCGAAGATGGGCGGCAGCACATCCTCCAGCACGGCGAACACGTCCTCCTGAGAGGCGAAGGCCATCTCCATATCCAGCTGATAGAACTCGCCGGGGGAGCGGTCGGCGCGGGCGTCCTCGTCCCGGAAGCAGGGCGCAATCTGGAAGTACCGGTCAAAGCCGGAGGTCATGAGAAGCTGCTTGAACTGCTGGGGCGCTTGGGGCAGGGCGTAAAACTTGCCGGGATGGTTCCGGGCGGGCACCAGATAGTCCCGCGCACCCTCGGGAGAGGAGGCGGTCAGGATGGGAGTGGTGATCTCCAGGAAGCCGTGCTCGGTCATGGCCTGCCGCAGGGCGGCCACCACATTGCACCGCAGGATGATGTTTTTCTTCACCGCGGGATTGCGCAGGTCCAGATAGCGGTACTTCAGCCGCTGGGCCTCGTCCGCCTCCCGGCTGCGGTTGATCTGGAAGGGCAGCTCGTTGTGGCGGCAGCGGCCCAGCACCTCTACCTTAGAGGGGACGATCTCAATCTCGCCGGTGGCCATCTTGTCGGTTTTGCTATCCCGTTCCCGGACGGCGCCCTCCACGGAAATGGTGGATTCCTTGGTGATGCCCTTGAAGGTATTCACCATCTCCTCCGTGTCCGCCACCACCTGAGTGGTGCCGTAAAAGTCGCGGACCACCGCAAAGGCCAGATTTGCGCTGACCACGCGGACGTTCTCCAGCCAGCCGGAGATCTTGACCTGCTTTCCGGCGTCGCCGAGGCGAAGCTCCCCGCAGGTGTGGGTTCGATTCTGCGTCATGATTTGTCGTTCCTTTCTGTATTTGAATTGAAAATATAATTTATTCAACGACCCAAACGGGATAGGGCGTTTGTTTCAGGCGGGAGTACGCGGCCCGCAGATCCAGCCCCCGCAACAGCTCCGTCTGCGCCGCGGACTGCTCCAGTGCAGCGGCGCGGGCCTCCAGCTCCTGATGATAGTTGTATTCGCCCTGCTTCCAGTCCAGCTCCGTGTAATGCCGGACGAGGGCAAGGTTGAGCGAGACGCTTTCCAGCGAATAGCGCCAATAGGCCGCGCCGGAGCCGAGAAGTCCGTCCCGGGCCTGTGCCTCGGCCGCAACGGCGCTGCGCTCCCCGTCGGAGAGGGCGACGCCGGTTTCCGCCGCAAGCACCCGGAACGGCGCGTCGTATTTGCACCAGAGCCGGATGGCGTCGGCCGCGGCCTTTTCCGCGTTCCCGTTCCACTGGAGCAGGGATTGGCACAGCCGCTGGGCGAACAGCTCCGCCGGGACTTCTTCGCCGTTTACGGCCAAAAGCGCCGCGTCCGGCTCCACGCCAAGCCCGTCCCGGCACAGGTCAAAGGACCGGGGCGTAAAGCGCAGGCGCTGCCGGGGATCGACGATCCGGGCCAGCATGGCCGCCGCCGCGCCCCGGGTGAGGGGGTTCTCGCCGCGGAAGGTGCCGTATGCGTCCGTTCCGCTGAGAATACCGGCCCGGTAAAAGCGCACCACGTCCGTGTCCGCGCTGTCGATCACCACGGAGATGTCGTTCATGGCGGCCAGCGCGTCCTCCGGCAGAACGCCGGAGAGCAGTGCTACAAAGTTCCGGCGGACGCAGGGGCGGCCGGACTGGGGGTCTGCACCGCCCAGATGGCTCAAAAAGGACCGCACCGTGCCGTCTTGACAGTTGGCGGCGAGATAGGCCGCGTAGGGCTGATACCACGCCTCGCCCGCCGCCGGGGCGGGAAAGCTGCCGTCCTCCCCGTTCAAAAGCGCCAGCAGGCGGGCGGAAACGGCGGTGATCTGGGCGCAGGTCAGCGTTCCGGATGCGTCAAAGCGGTCAGGCGTTCTGCCGGCCAGAAGCCCCGTTTCATAGCAGACGCTCACCGCGTCCTCGCACCAGCTCCCGGTCAGGTCCCGGAATTGGCCGGAATATTCCTGCCGGACGGGGAGCAGCAGCTCCGCCGCGTCCACAGGGACCGGCGGCATCAGCGCCGCCGTCAGTGCCAGCGCCAGCAGGAGCGCGGGCAGGCGGTGCTTTTTCATAAAATCCCTCCAAGCTCAAATACAAAACGTACTGAATGAAGTAAAGATTACTCTTTGGACTTCACAGCGTCCTCCAGAATGACGGAGCCTTTCTCCTTTTCGGCCAGACCTGCCTTGATGCGGTACACCGTGGCGGCGGGGTCCAGCCGGGTCTGCTCGCCGGTGGCCATGTCCTTGCAGGCCACCACGCCCGCGTCGATCTCGTCCTCGCCGAGAAAGACCACATAGGGGATGCGTAGCTTGTCGGCATAGGACATCTTGGCCTTGAACTTCTTCTCCTCGCAGTGGAGCTGGGCGCGCACGCCGTTTTCCCGCAGGAGCGTGGCAAAGGAGACGGCGGGGGACAGGTCGTCCGTCATGGGCAGGATCAGCACGTCCGCCGGGGCGGTGGGCAGGTCGGGGTTGAGCATTCCCTGCTCGCCCAGCACGTAGAACAGCCGGGTCAGGCCGATGGAGATGCCCACGCCGGGGAGCTGCTTGTCCGTGTAATAGGCGGCCAGATTGTCATACCGTCCGCCGGAGCAGACGGAGCCGATCTCCGGGTGGTCCAGCAGGGCGGTTTCATACACCGTTCCGGTGTAGTAGTCCAGTCCCCGGGCGATGGTCAGGTCCACCACGAAATTCTCCGCCGGGACGCCGAACGCCGCCAAGTGGTTCACCACCATGCCCAGCTCGTCCAGTCCCTCGTCAAACAGGTCGCTGCGGCCGCGGTAGTCTGCCAGCGCCTGAAGGATCTCCTCGCTCGTCCCGGAAATGGAGATGAACCGCAGGATCTCGTCCGCTTTTTCGACAGGAATCGCAAAATCTTCCACCAGAATTGCGCGGACCTTCTCCGCACCGATCTTGTCCAGCTTGTCCACGGTGCGCATGATGTCGCCGGACTGCTCCGTCAGGCCCAGCATGGCGTAAAACCCGTTGAGGATCTTGCGGTTGTTTACGCGGATCTGGAAGCGCTTGAGTCCCAGAGTGGAAAAGACCTTGTAGATGATGGCGGGGATCTCCGCGTCGTTGATGGGGGCCAGCTTTCCGTCGCCGATCACGTCAATGTCCGCCTGATAAAACTCCCGGAACCGGCCCCGCTGGGCGCGCTCGCCGCGGTAGACCTTGCCGATCTGGAAACGGCGGAAGGGGAAGGACAGCTCGTTGTAGTGCAGGGCCACGTACTTGGCCAGCGGGACCGTCAGATCGAAGCGGAGGGAGAGGTCCGCGTCGCCCTTGGTAAAGCGGTAGATCTGCTTTTCCGTCTCGCCGCCGCCCTTGGCCAGCAGGACCTCGCTGGATTCGATGATGGGGGTGTCCAGAGGGGTGAAGCCGTACAGCGCGTAGGTCCGGCGCAGGATATCCATCATGCGCTCCATCTGCTGCTGCGGCGCGGGCAGCAGCTCCATAAAGCCGGAAAGGGTGCGGGGTTTCAAAACAGCCATGGTCAAAAAGCTCCTTTTATGTGTTGTTTTCGCGCGCGCAGTCTGTTATTTCTGCGCGCGGCGGGGCAAAAAAGACGCTCCCGTCCCCTGATTTTGGGACGAGAGCGGAAAAGCGCTTCGTGGTGCCACCCAAATTCAAGCGGCGCGTCGCCGCTCCTTTCGGCCTCCGTTGGCGCGGGGAGGGTCCGCGGGCGTTTCCGCCCCCGCTCAGCCGCTGTCCTTGGCCCGCTCCTGCCGAAACGCTCTCAGCCAAAGGCGTTTCTCTCTGTAAGGCGGCCGGCGGGTTACTGCTGCGGCGTCCGCGCGGTATTCAGCTCCGCCCGCCGGTCAGGCCGGCGTGCGGTTGTTCTTGGGGTTGACGATGTCGCGCCAGTCCAGATCGCCCCGGGCAAGGCCCAGAATCAGCATTTCCGCCGTGGCGATGTTGCTGGCATAGGGGATGTTGTTCTGGTCGCACAGGCGGGAGATGTAGGTCACATCCTCGGCCATGCTGGGGCTGTTGGGATCGTCGAAAAACAGGACCAGATCGATCTCGTTATAGGCGATGCGGGCGCCGATCTGCTGGCAGCCGCCGTGGGCAAAGGAGAGGAAGCAGTGGATGTCCAGTCCCGTGGCCTCGGCCACCATATTTCCCGTGGTGTTGGTGGCAAAGAGGGTGTGCTTGGAGAGGATGCCGGCGTACGCCGTGCAGAACTGGACCATCAGGTCTTTCCGGTTGTCGTGGGACATCAGTGCAATATTCATCAGAAAGGCTCCTTTCTATTTTATCCGCATCAGGGGGACCCGTTCGCCCATCAGCCGCCGGGCAATGTTCCGGTATGCGGCGGCGGCAAGGTTGTCGTCCGTCAGCAGTAAGGGAACGCCCCGGTTCAGCGCCAGCGGAAGGCCGTCGTCCTCCGGCACCACGCCGATCAGCGGCAGGCCCGCGGCGTCGATGGCGTCGTCGATGGTGGCGTGCATATTGTGCAGGAGCTTCCGCCGCACCCGGTTGACCACCAGATGCAGTTTTCCACGGGGGAAGGAGGAAAGCTCCATGACCGTGTGCTGCGCGTCCCGCAGGGACGCGGCGTCCGACGTGGTGACCACCACGCACCGGTCCGCGCCGCAGACCGCAAGGCGGAAGCCGCCGTCCAGTCCCGCAGGGGCGTCCAGCAGGCAGTAATCATACCGCTCCCGGACGGTCTCCAGCAGGGCGCGGAACTGCGCTTCCTCCACCGGGCGGCCCCGGCTTCGCACCGGGGCGGTGAGCAGGTCCAGCGAGGGGAGGGCGGACTGGCGGACCACCGCGTCCTCCAGACGGCAGCGCGCCTGTGCCACGTCGGAAAAGTCCATCAACGCCTTGTCGGTCAGCCCCAGCGCAAGATCCAGATTGCGAAGCCCCACGTCGCAGTCGATGCACAGCACACGCTTTCCCGCCTGCGCCATGGCGGAGCCGACGCCCGCGGCGAACGAGGTCTTTCCCGTTCCTCCCTTGCCGGAGACGACGGCGATACATTCTCCCATCCGGATCACCTCTTTTATAACCTGATTTTACAGGAAAAATCCACAGAAAGCAAAGCAAATTCCGCGTATTTCACTGGGAATTTCAAAGTTTTCCCGCTCTGCCCTCACAGCGGGGCCTTTTTGATCTTGGCAAAGGGGCGGGGATACTTGGGCGGCGTGGGCTTCACTTTTTCGATAAGGACCGCCCGGTGGGTGATCTCCGTGCCGGGAATGACATAATCCTGCACGGCGGCGATCCGTCCGCCCAGCACGGACACGGCCCGGCCTGCGGCGTCCAGCTCCTCCACGGCGCCGACGGACTTCATGGCGATGAACGTTCCGCCAACCTTTACCAGCGGCAGGCAAAGCTCCGCCAGCATGGGCAGGGAGGCCACGGCGCGGGAGACCGCCGCGTCAAAGCGCTCCCGGTTCCCGGCGGCAAACTCCTCCGCCCGGGCGTGTACGCACGCAGCGTCGGAAAGGCCAAGCGCGTCGCAGACCTCCTGTAAAAACGCGACGCGCTTGCCCAGGGAGTCCAGCAGCGTCACGCGGACGCTTGGCTCCACGATGCGGATGGGCAGGCCCGGAAAGCCCGCGCCGGTCCCAACGTCCACCAGCGTCTTGCCCCGCAGGTCTGTCAGCGTCAGCAGGGCGGCACTGTCCAGAAAGTGGAGCCGGGCCACCTCCGCCGGGTCCGTGATGGCCGTCAGGTTCATCACCCGGTTCTTTTCCTCCAGCAGCGTGGCGTAGCGCAGGAGCTGGGGCACACAGTCCGCCGGCAGTCCCAGCGCGGCGAGGCCGGAGCGTAAGATCTCCTCCATCTTATTTCTCTTTCAGAAGGTCCCGGATCTCCGTCAGCAGCTTTTCCTCGTTGGACGGCTCCGGCGGCTCCTCCGGTTCCTCCTCCTGCTTCTTCGCCAGCTTGTCGTGGAACGTGTTCAGCGTCTTGACGATGCAGAACACCACGAGGGCCATAATGAGGAAGTTCAGGACGGCGTTGATGAAATTGCCCAGCATCAGGTCGCCGCCGCCGGGGAGGGAGAAGGACAGGCTGGACAGGTCGGAGCTTCCCCCGGTGAAGATGCCGAGGATGGGGTTGATGATGTCGCTGACCAGAGAATCGGCAATGGATTTGAACGCGCCGCCGATGATGACGCCGACGGCCATGTCCATCACGTTGCCCCGGGCGATGAACTGCTTGAATTCGCTCACGAAGCCCTTTGCTTTTTCGGTGGTTGACATAAGGCGTCTCCTTCTTGTCACGTAAAAATTTGTAGGCTCTGAAACCGCTGCGCCCCAACGGATTCCGGCGTCTGACCGGAATGAAGCCGTTTTGACGGGGGAAAATGATCGTGAACCCGTTTCGCGGGCGTTCCAGCGGCTCCAAACGGGTGATCCGCTTTGTAATATTTCTACAGAATATTACAAAACGGCATTGGCTGGAGAAAACGGCTCAGTGCTTGGGGATCAGCTTCTCCGTCCCGCCCATGTAGGGCTGGAGCACCTTGGGGATGAGGACGGAGCCGTCGGCTTGGAGGTTGTTCTCCAAAAGCGCGATCAGCATCCGGGGCGGCGCCACGCAGGTGTTGTTCAGCGTGTGGCAGAGCTGCATTTTGCCGTCCTTGTCCTTGTAGCGGATGCGCAGGCGGCGGGCCTGAGCGTCGCCCAGATTGGAGCAGGAGCAGACCTCGAAATATTTCTGCTGGCGGGGAGACCACGCCTCGATGTCGCAGGACTTGACCTTCAGGTCGGCCAGATCGCCGGAGCAGCACTCCAGCTGGCGCACGGGGATGTCCATGGAGCGGAACAGCTCAACGGAGTATTTCCAGAGCTGCTCATACCACGCCTTGGATTCCTCCGGCTTGCAGACCACGATCATCTCCTGCTTTTCAAACTGGTGGATGCGGTAGATGCCCCGCTCCTCGATGCCGTGGGCGCCCTTTTCCTTGCGGAAGCAGGGAGAGTAGGAGGTCAGCGTCTGGGGCAGGGAGGCTTCAGGCAGCACCTGATCGATGAACCGGCCGATCATGGAGTGCTCGGACGTGCCAATCAGGTAGAGATCCTCGCCCTCGATCTTGTACATCATGCCGTCCATATCCGTCTGGCTCATGACGCCCTCCACCACGTTGCCGTGGATCATGAAGGGGGGGATGCAGTAGGTGAAGCCCTTGCCGATCATGAAGTCGCGGCCGTAGGCCAGCACGGCCTCGTGCAGGCGGGCGATGTCGCCCAGCAGATAGTAAAAGCCGTTGCCGGACACACGGCCCGCGGCGTCCATGTCGATGCCGTCGAAGGACTCCATGATCTGGGTGTGATAGGGGATCTCAAAGTCGGGGACCTTCGCTTCGCCGAAGCGCTGGACCTCCACATTGCAGGAGTCGTCCGGCCCGATGGGCACGGACTCATCGATCATCTGGGGGATGACCATCATCCGCTTGCGCAGCTCCTCGTCCAGCTCTGTCTCCTGCTTCTCCAGCTCGGCAAGACGGGCGGCGTCGTCCGTCACCTGTTTCTTGACGGCCTCGGCCTCAGCCAGCTTGCTGGGGTCCTTCTTGGCCTGCCCCATCAGGATGCCGACCTGCTTGCTCAGGCGGTTGCGCCCGGCGCGGAGCTGGTCGGCCTCGGCAATGGCGGCGCGGCGCTTCGCGTCCAGCTCGATTACCTCGTCCACCAGCGGCAGCTTGGCGTCCTGAAACTTCTTCTTGATGTTTTCCTTGACTGCGTCCGGATTTTCCCGGATAAATTTGATGTCCAGCATAGTTATTTTCTCCTTTTAGACCGCAGGGGCCTGATTGACTGAAATGAGCGGCGGGGTATCTGCTTTCCGCGCCCGCCGGGGGACTTACTGCGCCGACATAACGGCTTCCTTGAGCTGCTGATACCGCTGCGCGGGGGAGACGACGGAGCCAATGGCGTCCCGGGAGAGCAGAGCGGGCTGGCCGCTGTCCTCCATGGACTGGATGGTCTCCCGGCAGGCGTCCAGCTCCCGGGCGGAGTACTGCTGCTGCAGAGTGTACAGCGCCAGCAGCGCACGGGTCCGGTCGCCCTCGGCCTCCGCGGCCTTCTGGCCCTCGCTGAGCTGATCCTGAAGATCCTCGATCTGTTTTGCGGCTTCGTCAAGCTGGTCCTGAAGCTGCATATTCCGGTCCTGACTTTCCTGAAGCTCCTTGAGTGTGGAGACGGAGCTTTGCAGCGAGCCGATTACCTCTTCATTGCTGCGCTGGTGCATCAGGAACGAAAACGCCATCAGCAGAAACGCGACAATAAACAGGATCATGATATAGACGATGACGGGCTTGTTCTTCTGCCCGGCGGAGGGGGTCTCCGGCGCGGGGGCGGCGTCTGGAGCGCCTTCGCTTCGCTTTTGCAGTTTCATATTGGGATGTTCCTCACTTCTGTTCGGACTTGGCCCGGCGGATCTTCAAAAGCGCCAGCGCTTCCAGAAGATCGTTCAGGTCGTCCATTCCGTAGTATTCCAATTCCACGCGGCCCTTTTTCCGGCCCGTGACGATCCGGACGCCCCGGCCCAGCCGGGAAGCCAGATCCTTCTGCGCCTCAGCGGCGTAGTCCACCTTGTCGGCAGGCTCGTCCGCGGGCATTTCCTTTTCAGCGGTCAGCTTTTTGACTAGAGCTTCCGTCTGCCGGACGGATAGCCCGCCGGCCACCACGGAGCGGGCGGCCTGCTCCTGCACGTCGGCAGGCAGCGTGAGCAGCGCCCGGGCATGTCCGGCGGAGAGAGAACCGTCCTCCACCATCGCCCGGACGGCGGGGCAGAGGGTCAGCAGGCGCAGCGCGTTGGCCACGGCGCTGCGGGACTTGCCCACAGCCTCGGCGGCCTCCTCCTGCGTCATGTGATAGATCTGCACGAGGGACTGAAAGCCTGCCGCTTCCTCCATGGGATTCAGGTCCTCGCGCTGGAGGTTTTCGATCATGGCCAGCTCCGCGGCTTTCCGGTCGTCGGCCTCGATCACCACCACCGGCACCTCGCTCAGCCCCGCCAGACGGGCGGCGCGCCAGCGGCGCTCTCCGGCCACAATCTGATAATAGCCGGAGGACAGCTTGCGGACGGTGAGCGGCTGGATGATCCCGTGGCGGCGGATGGAGTCCGCCAGATCGTTCAGCGCATCCTCGTCAAAGGTTTTTCGCGGCTGTCCGGAGCAGCTTTCCACCTGAGAGATCGGAAGGGAGAAGGTGCCGGAGGTCTCCGTTTTCAGCACATCGTCCCCCAGCAGGGCGCCGAGACCGCGTCCAAGCCCGGACTTTTGCAGTGCCATAGCATATCCTTTCCAGAATCAAAGATTCTTTTGTAAAAATTCAGCGGCCAGCGCGCTGTAAGCCTCCGCGCCTCGAGAGGTGCGGTCATAGGCGAAGATGGACTTTCCGTGGCTGGGTGCCTCCGAGAGCCGGACGTTCCGGGGGATCACGGTGGCGTACACCTTGCCAGGGAAGTAGTGCTTCACTTCCTCCGCCACCTGAAGCGCCAGATTCGTCCGCCCGTCAAACATGGTCAGAAGCACGCCCTCCAGCTCCAGATGGGGGTTGAGAGAGCGGCGCACGATGCGCACGGTGTTCATCAGGTCGCTCAGGCCCTCCAGCGCGAAGTATTCGCCCTGCACCGGGACCAGAATGGAGTCCGCGGCGCACAGCGCGTTCAGCGTCAAAAGCTCCAGAGAGGGTGGGCAGTCAATGAAAATAAAATCATAGTCCGCCGCCAGCTGGCTCAGCGCGTCCCGCAGGAGGTACTCCCGGCGCTCCATGGCGATCAGCTCGATGCCGGCGCCTGCCAGCGCCTTGTTGGAGGGAAGTACATCCCCAAACTTCGTGGAGACAACGGCGTCCCTGGCCGGGACCTCGCCGATCACCACCTCATAAATGCCCTTGGACAGCGTTTTGTCCACGCCCATGCCGGAGGTGGCATTCGCCTGCGGATCAAAATCGCACAGGAGCACTCTGCGTCCGCTCTCTTTGATGGCGGCGCACAGATTGACGCAGGAGGTGGTTTTCCCCACGCCGCCCTTTTGATTTACCACTGCGATCGTTTTTGCCAATACAGCACCCGCTTTCCCTGAACAGCGGACAAAACCGCGCCGACGGGGCGGCCTGAACCGACTGTTGATGTGCAGAACGGCCAAAATCGGCCGCTTTTGCGCGGGTACTATTATAACAAGATTCGCAGGTGGATTCAAGGCGCTGACCGCAGAAAAACAGAAATTTGCAAGAAAATTTGGAGCGCGCGCACAGGAATGTTTCACGTGAAACATTCCCACGGAAAGCGACCTGCTCCGCAAGGGATAGCTCGCCGGAATGGACAGGACAGGCGGCAGGATGTTTCACGTGAAACATCCTGCCGCCGCAAACGCAGAGGAGGGGTACAGGGATAAGCGCGCCCGGACGGCTTGGGACGGGGAGACACGTTTGCAAAGCGTCGGTGCGGGACAAAACCGGGAAGCCGGCGTGAGAGCTGCGGGGGAGGAGAGACCGGCAGATCCGATGGAAGTGAGCTTTATTGCGTAGGACGGGAGGGAAGAGAACATAGGGGCACCCGCAGTTATGGAAGTATACTCCCGCCGCGCGGGCGCAGGGGGAAAGGGAATAAATAATGGAGCTGAGACGCGCGGTCTTCTTTGCTCCCTGGCCTAAAAACGAATATCGCACGGTGGGAGACGGTATGACCGCCAAGGTAAGGCCGGGAAAAGCAATAGAAGAAACCTCGGCGGAAAAGGGCGGCGGATAAAGGATCAGTCGAAAAGTGAACAGGAAAAGAAATGCGGGCAGGAGCAGGACAAGGGGACGCGGGGGAACAAACTGGAGATGAGAGCGGCCATAGAACAAAAGAACAGCCAGAACCGGCTCTCAGAGCATCCTGCGGCGGGAAACGGCTATGCGGCAGAAAAACCGGCTCTCCGCGCGACGCGCGGAGAGCCGGTACCGGAAAGGCTGTTCGATATGCTTCCACTCAGGCGGAAACGGCTTCCAGCCGGTCAGACGAGAAGATACGCGGACCGGGGCGGAAGCTCCAGCCGGAGGAGTCCGTCCGCGGGGGAGAAGGACTGGTCCGAAAGCGCATCCCGCACGCCGGAGCCGCTCCACGGAAGCTCCAGCGCCGCGGGCGCGTCGCCCGCGTTGAACAGGGCCGTGGTCGTCTCGCCCTCCCAGCTCCGGGAAAAGGCCAGCACATGGCCCTCGGCGCGAAGATAGCGGATATCACCCTTTTGCAGAGAGAGACGGGAGCGGCGCAGCCGCCCCAGCAGGACGTGAAACGCCCGCAGCGCCGCGTCCTCCCGGCCCCACGGATAGGTGCGGCGGTTGAACGGGTCCTCCCAGCCCTCCATACCGGCCTCGTCGCCGTAGTAGATCATGGGCGAGCCGGGAAAGGCGTACAGCAGCGCCGCGGCAACGCGCAGGAGCGCCAGTCCACGTTCCCGCCGCTCCGGGGACAGGCGGAAGCCGGCGCGCTCCTCCTTGGACCCCGGCGTGTATTCCGCGCCCAGAACGGTCAGGATGCGGGCAGTGTCGTGGGTGCCGAGGAAGTTAAGGGCGCTGTAAAAGGCGGGCGGAGGATAGTTCTCCCGGATGGTCTCCATGGCGGACTGGAAGTCGGCGGCGTCGCCGCCCTGAAGATAGGCCAGCGCGGCGGTGCGGAAGGGGTAGTTCATCAGCCCGTGGGTCTCGCCGCCCAGCAGGTACTTCCGTCGCCGGGAGTAGGCGATCTTGTTGGAGCCGTCCTCCCAGACCTCGCCCAGCAGAAAGCTGTCAGGCACCGTTTCGTCCATGGCGGCGCGGATGCGGGCAATAAATTCGTCCGGCAGCTCGTCCGCCACGTCCAGCCTCCAGCCGGACGCCCCGGCCCGCAGCCAGCGGCGGATAACGGAGTTTTCCCCGTCGATGATGAACTCTCCGTAGGATGGGCAGTCCTCGTTGACGGCGGGCAGCGTGCGGATGCCCCACCACGCGTCGTAGTCCGAGGGCCACGGGTGGAAGCTGTACCACGCGGAGTAGGGGGAGGTCTGGCTCTGGGCCGCGCCGGGGCCGGGGTAAAACCCCTCGGCGTTGAAATAGACGCTGTTGGACCCGGTGTGGTTGAACACGCCGTCCAGCAGGACGCGCATCCCTCGCTTCCGGGCCTCGCGGCACAGCTCCCGGAAGTCCTCCTCCGTCCCCAGCATGGGGTCGATCTTCTGATAATCCGCCGTGTTGTACCGGTGGTTGGAGGCGGACTCAAAAATGGGGCAGAGGTACAGCGTGGTCACGGACAGCTCCGCCAGCGCGTCCAGCCGGGAGAGGATGCCCCGGAGCGAGCCGCCGAAAAAGTCCCGGTTGCGGACCTCGCCCTGCGCGTCCGGACGCCACTCCGGCGCATCGTCCCAATCGCCGTGGACCTGACGGTCACCAACCATTCCGGCTGGGTCCGGAACGGACAGGCGGCAGAATCGGTCTGGGAAAATCTGGTATGTTATGCCGCGGCCGAACCAGTCCGGCGTGGGACGGGAGCCGTCGTATACGGTGAGCTGCCAATCCCCGGTGCGCCCGTCGCTGCGATAGCCCGTGCCGTCCAGATCACAGCCGCTGCCATCGTCCCGCCAGAAGCGGAAGTGATACCAGATCAGCTCCGGCTCCGAAGGAACGGCGAGTGTGAGGACGAAGCCCACGCGCTCACCCTCCGGGCCGATGCAGGAAAGCTCCCGCTCCTCCTGCCGCCCGGAAAACTCATACCGCAGCGCCAGCGCGCAGTGGGTAAAGCCCTCCCGCGCCAGCGGGCGGACGTGAAACGTCACCTCCTGGCCGCAGGACGCGGCGCCGAAGGGCGACTTGCAAAGCTCGCAGCGGGGGTCAAAAACAAAGGGTTCGCTCATAAAAACAAGTCCTTTCCGGGGAAAAAGTGTGGGGGAGAGACGGAAAAGCGCTCCCCGGCCCCGCAAGGCGGGACCGCGGGAGCGCAGAGCCTCAGGGGATCAGCTCGTCCTCGCCCACGACGGTGTAACCGATCTCGTCCTTGGTAAAGTAGGCGTTGAGGATGTCCACGGCGGCGTTGGCCAGCGCCGCGCCGCTACCGCCCTTTTCGATCACGATGGCCAGCGCAATCTCCGGCTCGTCAAAGGGGGCGAAGCAGACGAACACGCCGTTGTTTTTCGTCAGCTTGGAGATCTGGGCGGTGCCGGTCTTGGCGCCCGCGTCCACTACGCAGCGGCTGAAGTAGCCGGAAAGGCTGCCCTTGGTGGTCAGGTCGTGCATCCCGTTTTTCACCGCCGTCAGATTCTCCGGCCGGATGCTGACGGTGTTCAGCGGGGTGGGGGCGTCCGCGTAGAGCACAGAGGAGTTGTCGTAGGATTTGACGGATTTGAGCAGATGGGCCGCGTAGTGGTCGCCGCCGCCTGCCAGCGTGGCGATGTAGTTGGCCAGTTGGACGGGAGTGAACAGATTGTCGGACTGGCCGATGGCGGCCATGACGGTGTTGCCGCCGTACCATGTCTGGCCGATGGATTCGGAGTACGCCGGTCCGGCCAGAACGCCGGGATCGTCGCCGATCTCAATGCCGGTCCGGCTGCCCAGCCCGAAGGCCGCGGCGTACTCGTCCAGCCGGTCGATGCCCAGCCGGTAGCCCATGGTGTAAAAATAGTAGTTGCAGGAATTGGTGATGGCCTGCGTCACGTTTTGCAGTCCGTGGCCCGCGTGGTTCCAGCACCACGCGGTGAACGGCTCGGTCCCGGCGATCATGTCGGGATAATACCAAAGGCCCGTGTCCCGGATCTTCTCCGAGGTGGTGGTCACGCCGGACTCCAGCGCGGCGATGGCGGTGCAGGGCTTGAAGGTGGAGCCGGGGGCGTAGCGCCCCTGCGTGGCGCGGTTAAAGAGGGGGCGGCTCAGGTCGCTGTTGAGAAGCGCCACGTTCTGGCTGTATGTGGCCGGATCGAACGTGGGATAGGACGCCAGAGCCAGCACCTCGCCGGTGCCCACCCGGATCACCGCCGCGCCCGCGCCGCGGGTGGTGTTGCCGTCCTTGTTCAGGTCGGAAATGGTGTCGGCCAGGGCCTGCTCCGCTGCCTGCTGAAGGTCGATGTCCAGCGTCAGCGCCACAGTGCTGCCCGGCTTCGGCTGGGTGGTGTAGATCTCGTCGGTGATCTTGCCGTCCGCGTTGGAGGAGATCAGCCGCTTGCCGTCCGTCCCGCGCAGATAGTCCTCAAAGGCCAGCTCCACGCCGGATTTTCCGATCCAGTCCTCGCCGTTGTAGATGGCGGGGTCGGCGGCGGCCAGCTCCTGCTCGTTGATGCGGCCCACCGTTCCCAGCACATGGGCGGCGGAGGAGGTGGAATACTCCCGCACGGAGGAGGAGGACACCCGCGCGCCGCGGTAATTGCCGTCCTTGATGAGGGAGATCAGCTCCGTGTCCACGTCCTCGGCAAAGACATAGGCCGTGGTGTTGACGATCTTGCGGACCTCCAGCTCATAGCGCACGCCGATCACCGCCCGGGCGTCCGCGTCCGTCCAGTCCGCGGGGATGGCGAAAAAGTCCCGCAGCCTGTCCATCATGGCGATGGGGGAGAGAATGGCGGAGAGCAGCTCGTCCGTCACGCTGTCCCGCGAAACGTTGGTGGAGAGGGTTTTCAGGCTCGACTGCAAAAACTTGGCGAATCGGCTGCGCTGGACGCTTCCGGCGGAGTCCACCGTATAGGCGTAGGGCGCGGCCTGCGTGATGGGCAGATTGTCCGCCCATGCCACGCCCCGCTCCCGGCACAGGCGGATCAGGCGCAGGATGGCCTCGTTTTCATCGTCGTCCTCGTTCAGAAGGGAGACGTCAAAGGTCAGGGCGTAGGTCTGCCGGCTGGAGACCAGCACCTGCCCGTTCCGGTCCGTCAGGACTCCGCGGGAGGCCTCCACCGTCTCCGTGGTGGTGATGGTGCGGACGGACTGCTCCCGGTAATAGCTGCCGTTGCGGATCTGCGTGTCATACATCACGCCCACATACGCCAGCAGCACGCACAGCAGAAAGCCGCACAGAACGTACAGCCGCCGGGCGCTGTTCGGTTTGGTTTCGATCAAGAAAGCGCCTCCCTTCAGCCGCGCCGGGCCGGATCGTCCAGACATTTGCGCCAGACCGCCCGGAACAGGAAGAAAACGGGGAGGACCAGCGGAATGGATACCGCCAGCTCCCGCCCGCAGACGGAAAACACCGATCTCCACGCCGGGCGGGAGGACAGGGCGAAAATCAGCCCGTGGAACAGCCCCGTCAGCACGAACGCGGCGGACGAGGTGGCCAGCGCGCTGAGAAAGCCGGAGGAGAGCACCCGGCGGGCAAGCCCGCCCGCCAGCATCCCGGCCAGCGGAAAGACCAGCGTGTAAAAGCAGGGGATGGGGGCGGAGATGGTCAGATCGCAGACAAGGCCCAGCGCCAGCGCGTATACCGCGCCGGGGAACGGTCCCTCCAGCGTGGCCAGCACCGCGGCGAGAATGGGATAGAGAAAGGGAAAAACGCCCAGCACGGACACGTATTGCAGCACCGCGCCCTGGACCGCGCAGCACAGCAGCGTGACCAGCGCATACAGTCCCCACTTATATACCGTTTCCTGTCTGGGCGTCATAAGCCATGCCTTTCCACGAAAAATGTCGAAATCAGTCCACAATGTCAAAGGACTTAATGATAAACACCTGCGTCAGCGCGTCGAAGTCCACGCTGGGCGCGAGGATCGCGTAGGAGGTGGCGCCGGACTCGTCCGTCTGGACCTCCTCCACCGTTCCGATCACAAGGCCAGAGGGGTAGTATCCGCCAAGGCCCGAGGTCATGACCAGATCGCCGTTGAGGAGCTGCACCCCGGCGGGGAGATAGTCCAGCCGCAGACGGCCCCGGGACATGAGGGAGAAGTCGCCCTCGGCCACGCCGATGTCGTCCGTGCGGAAGACCAGCGCGCCCAGCGACGTGTCCGTGTCGATCAGGTTCAGCACCGTGCACCAGTTGGCGCCCACCTCGCTGACCACGCCCACCAGCTCGCCCCGCTCGGTAATGACGCAGTCGTTCTGCTCCACGCCGTGGTCCGTGCCGCGGTTGAGGGTGAGATAGCTGGTCCAGTTGGAGGTGGAGTGCTCGGTGATGGTGGCGGCCTCAAAGTCACTCAGGTCCCGCCGCTGCTCCCGCAGATTCAAAAGCTCCCGCAGCCGCCGGTTCTCCGCCCGGTCGCTCTGGGCCTGACGGACCTCGGCCTCCATCTCGGAGATCTGGCGCTTGAGCTCCTCATTCTCCGCCTTAAGCGCGGTGGTGTCCTCATAGTAGTTCTGCTTGTCCGCCAGCCAGCCGTGGACGGCGGTATACGCCGCCCGGAAAGGCGACGTGACCGTCTGCGCCAGATTGACCAGCGGGGAGGAGGTGGTGCTGAATACGGAGAGCACCGCCAGCACCACGGACAGCACCGCCGCCGCGAACAGGACCCAAAGCCCGTAACGCTTCAGAAATTCTTTCAAAGCAACGACCTCGACAAAAAGTGATATCCCGCTCCGCTTTGCTTAGTTGAAGCAGTTGACGCCGAAGCGGCTCAGAATGCGGCTCAGCCGCAGCATGGGCAGGCCCATCACGTTGAAAAAGTCGCCGTGGATGGCCTCCACCAGCAGCGCGCCCCGGCCCTGTACGCCGTAAGCGCCCGCCTTGTCCATCGGCTCGCCGGTGTGGATGTATTGCAGCAGCTCCGCCGGAGAGGCAGGGCGGAAAATGACCTCGGTGGACTCGGACTCGGTGTACTGCACGGCGCTCTGCTTCACGGACACGCCGGTGCAGACCAGATGCTTGCGGCCCTGAAGCTGCATCAGCATCCGCAGGGCGTCCGCCTCGTCAGCGGGCTTGCCCAGCCGCTCGCCGTCCACGAACACCATGGTGTCCGCTGCGATCACGATGCTGCTGGGGTTGCACTGCGCCGCCACCGCGTCGCACTTCTTCCGGGCGATGAACTCCACGGTCTGGGTGGGATTCAGCCCGGCGGGATAGGTCTCGTCAATATCCGGCTTGCGGATCTCAAAATCCGAAATGCCCATGCGCTGCAGCAGCTCCTGCCGCCGGGGAGAGCCAGAAGCCAGAATGATCTTTGCCATAATATGTTCCTCCTGTTGCGCTGGCGGCTCTGCCGCCAGAAAATAAATGGGTTTCCGCCGCGCTTACCGCCCGGTGGAGCCGAAGCCGCCCCGGTCAGGGCCGTCCAGATGCTCCACCGCGGTGAATTCCAGCCGCGGCTGGTGGGCCATAACGCGGAACTGGCAGATGCGCGCACCCTTTTCAATGGTCACGTCCCGGGTGGCATAGGCCGGGAGACGCCACTGGTCGTTGTCGCCGCAGTAGCTGTTGTCCACCACGCCCATGGAATTGGTCTGCAAAATGCCGTAATTTTTAAAGGTAGAGCTGCGGGGGACGATGTGGGCCTCGTACCCGGCGGGCAGGGCGATGGCCACGCCCAGCGGGATCAGGCGGAACTCGCCCGCCCGCAGCGTCACCGTTTCGGCGGCCTGCAGGTCGATCCAATCAGACTTTCCGTCCACATAGCGCAGCGGCTCCAGCCCGCCGCAGAGATAGCGTACCTTAATCTCCATCATAGCATACTCCATGGTCAATACGAAACGTAGAATAAATTGTAAATTATACAAAAAGTCGGACCCATTTACTCCACGCCCCGGTCAAAAAGACCGCGGGTGAACGATTCGGGCGCGGCGGCGCCGGAGCGGTAAGCCTGAAACACGCGGACGCACTCCTCCGGCGTCTCGTCGGTGAAGCGCAGGCGGGCGTACCGCAGGCCAAGGCGCTTCCAGTCGTCCCGGTCGGCCAGATACAGCGGGCGGCTGTTCTGGATCTCCGTCCGGTGGCCCCACACGGGCAGCAGCGGGAATTCCGCGCCGGTGCGGTCGGTCAGGGCATGGGGCGTCTCGCAGGCGCAGCCCGCGCCGTTGCGGATCAGGCAGTTTTCCGTCAGCATCAGCGGCAGGCGGCCATAGACAATGGCCTCGCAGGGAAGGACCTTCGGCAGGTCCCGCAGCTGCGCCGCCCGCAGCTCAAAGGAGAGGGCGGCGGAGGAAAAGCCCTTGTCCGCCAGATATTCCAGCGCCCGCCCGTTGAACACGTTCAGGCCGAAGTCGCCGTAAAGCGCAAGGCCCGTCCCCCGCAGCAGGGGCAGGCAGCCCAGGTTCCCCGCCAGCGCGGCGGAGATGCCCAGCGCCTTCGCCCGGACCAGCAGCGCCCGAATTTCAGGCTCGTCCCGGTCCCGCCAGACCCGGGGCAGGATGGCGCAGTATTCCCCGGAAAACGCAGGGAGCGCGTCCATCCCGGCGATCTGCTCCAGCGGCAGGCAGATCCGCGCCGGGGCGCAGGCCAGCAGCTCCGGCGTGAGCTGATCCGGCCGGGAGAGGGAGCAGGTCAGCTCCGGCGGACCGGAGAAGGGGTGATCCTCCGGCGGAGGGGGCGCGGGCAGCTCCCGCCGCTTCGGCGGCGCGGTGCGCGCCGCGGAGAGCTGGGAGAGCGCCTCCCGCCGCAGAGCGTTCACCGCGGCGGCGGGAAGGGAAATGCCGCCCTCCGCGTCCACGGATACGTCCGCGCAGCGATAGGCCGAGCCGCCGGTCTTTTTCAGCCGGTCCGCCAGCTCCTGAGCTGTGACGGCCCGGTTCCGCGCCCGCTCCGGCGCGGGGCCGGAGACGGTGACGCTGCGGCCCTCCTCATCCCAGACGGTCAGCGTGCAGGGCGCGTCCAGCCGGAACGAAGCATTCATCGTCACCGGAACGGTGCGCAGCCCGCCCTTTTCCACGGCGGCCTTCGCCGCGGCGAACAGCTCCTTGGGGTCCTGCGCGTCCGCCGGACGGACGCCGAAGAGCGCCGGGCCGGTCCGGCCCCGCCAGTAGCCGTCCGTAAAGCCGGAGCGGGAGAACGCGGCCTCCAGCGCGGCGGATTCCGCCGCCGTCGGCCCCCGCCGCTCCCGCAGGAGACGGGCGTACACCCCCGTGACCACCGCCACGTACTCCGGGCGCTTCATGCGCCCCTCCAGCTTGAGACAGGCGGCGTTCATCGCGGCCATGTCCTCCAGCGCGGCGGCAAGGCAGTTGTCCTTCAGGCTCAGGGGATAGGCGTTTTTCCCGGGCCTGCCCAGCATGGGCGGCGGCGGGCCTGCGGGGCGGACGTTCCGGGGCTTTCCAGACTGCTCCGTGAGCGTATAGGGCAGGCGGCAGGGCTGAGCGCAGCGGCCCCGATTGCCGGACCGCCCGCCGATCAGCGCGCTCATGGCGCACTGGCCGGAGTAGCACATACAAAGCGCCCCATGCACAAACAGCTCAATTTCCGCCGGGCAGCGCCGGCAGATGGCGGCGGCGTCCTCCCGGGAGCATTCCCGGGCGATCACCACCCGCTCGCAGCCGTCCGCCGCCGCCTCGCAGGCACCGCCGGAGGTGAACAGGCTCATCTGGGTGCTGGCGTGGAGGGGAAGGTCCGGCAGCGCGGTGCGCAGCAGGCGCAAAAGCCCCAGATCCTGCACCAGCACCGCGTCCACGCCCAGCGCCGAGGCGGATGCCGCGCACCGCAGCGCCGCGTCCAGCTCCCGGTCCGTCACCAGCGTGTTGAGCGTCAGATACACCCGCACGCCCCGCTCGTGGCAGTAGAGCAGCGCCTGCGCGAACTCCTCATCGGAAAAGTTTTTTGCGCTGCGGCGGGCGTTGAAGCTGCCCCAGCCCAGATACACCGCGTCCGCGCCGCATTCCACGGCGGCGCGCAGCGCCTCCGGCGAACCGGCGGGGGAGAGAAGCTCGGGACGCATCAGCGGCGGTTCCCGTTCCCGCCGGACTTCTGATCCAGCTTCTGCTGGAGACGGAAGACCTCCCGCTTCAGCTCGGAGACTTCCGCCTGCGCGCGGCTGGCCTCGTCCACATAGTCCTTGATCTGGGCGCGGAGCTTTTCCGACGCGTCATAGGACTTGAACAGCTCGTCCGCAATGTTGGCCGCGGTCAGCACGGCGGCATCCGTCCGCCCCACCTTCGCGCCGGTGAGGATCGCGTCCATCTTCTCGCTGACATAGGACCCCACCTTTTCCATGTATTCCGGGGATTCGTCGGCCACAAAGTTATAGTCCTCGCCGCAGATCGTCATGGTAACGCGGTTTTTCATCCTGCGATTCCTCCTTGTCCTCCGCCGCCTGCCCGGCGGCGCGATCCGACAGTTTTACAGCATAGTATTATAGCATATCCAACCGCCGGATTCCAGCCCTTTTCCGCACTGGGAAAAAGTTTTGGCCGCGTTTTGGACTTGTCAGGAGCGGTCAAGTCGTATACAATGGGAGCTGTCGAAAAAACCGGCGCTCCGCGCGCCGGACGGGAGAAGGGAGGCGCGCCGGATGGCGGGGATTTTACGCAGCATGGGCGACGAGAGCGTTACGGTGTCCGGCGCCGCGCTGCGCCGTCTGCTGGAGAAGGGAGACGGAGATGCGGCCCTTTTGTATCTGGCGCTGCTGCGCCATCAGGGATTGGTGCAGCCCCGCTCGCTGGCGGGCGAGCTGCGCTGGGAGCGGGGCCGGATCGAGGCGGCGGAGGCGTCCCTGCGGGAGCTGGAGCTGGTGTCCGCCCCGGCGGCGGAGCTGCCGGAGCCGGCGGATGAAAAGCCCGCCTACCGGCAGGAGGACGTGACCGGCGCGCTGGCGCGGGACGAGCAGTTCCGCCTGCTGACCGCCGAGGTGGAGCGCCGGCTGGGCAAAAAGCTGTCCACTCCCGACCTTGGGACGCTTCTGGGGCTTTACGATTACGTGGGCCTGCCCTCCGACGTGATCTATCTTCTGGTGTGCCACTGCGCCGAGCGGGTCAGCCGCCGGTACGGCGAGGGCCGCCGCCCCACGCTGCGCCAGATCGAGAAGGAGGGCTACTTCTGGGCCCGTATGGGGATCGACACCCAGACCGCCGCCGCGGAGTATCTCAAGCGGTACGCCAAGCGGCAGGAGGCTCTGCCCGCCTATATGCGGGCGCTCCAGTTGGGGGACCGCCCGCCGGTGGCGGCGGAGGAGAAGTACCTCGCCGCGTGGCAGGAGTGGGGCTTCCCGCCGGAGACGGTGGCCGCGGCCTATGAGAAAACGGTGATGAAGTGCCACGAGCTGAAGTGGCCCTACATAAACGGCATCCTGAAAAAGTGGCACGAGGCGGGACTGCGCACGCCGGAGCAGGTGGCGGCGGAGGACCGTCCCCGCCCGCCCCAGCAGCCGCCCCGGCGGGAGCAGCGCCCGCCGGAGGACGAGATGCGCCGGTATGTGCAGGCGCTGCGCCGCGGGAAAGAGTAAGGAGGGTGCGGAGTGTTCTACGACGGAAAGATCCTGCGCCGGGCCGAGGCCCGGTTCCATGACGACTGCCGCCGCCGGGAGGAGGAGTTCCGCCGCCGGCAGGAGGCAGCCTATGCCCGCGCGCCCCGTCTGCGCCAGATCGACGCGGAGCTGTCCGCCACCATGAGCCGCATTATCTCCACCGCGCTGCGCCGGGGCGCGGACCCGCGGACGGCGGTGGCCTCGCTGAAGGAACGGAATCTGGACCTTCAGAACGAGCGCGCCCGCATCCTGACGGAGCTGGGGCTTCCGGAGGACTATCTGGAATACCGCCCCGCCTGCTCCCTGTGCGGCGACGCGGGCATCCGGGGCGAGGCGGTGTGCGTGTGCCTGCGGCGGTACTACGCGAAGGAGCAGCAGACGGAGCTTTCCCGCCTGCTGGATCTGGCGGGGCAGAGCTTTGACACGTTTTCGCTGGACTGGTACGATCAGGAGCCTGACCCCAGCTTCGGCGTTTCCCCCCGGGAGAATATGGAGACGGTCTACGAGGTCTGCGCCAACTATGCCCACACGTTCGGAAAGCGCAGCGGGAACCTCCTGCTCTACGGCAAGCCGGGACTGGGAAAGACGTTCCTCTCCGCCGCCATCGCCGGGGAGGTGAGCAAAAACGGCTTTTCCGTGGTGTACGACACCGCGGGGCACGTGTTTGCCCAGATGGAGGACCGGAAGTTCGGCCGGAGCGAGGGCGAGAGCGGCGGGGAGGAGATGGAGCGCATCTTCCGCTGCGATCTGCTGATCCTGGACGATCTGGGGACGGAGATGACCACCGCCTTTGTCCAGAGCGCCCTCTATGAGATCGTCAACACCCGCCTGCTGGAGCGGCGGTCCACGATTTTGAACACCAACTTCTCCCCGGACGAGCTGGCCCGGCGGTACGGGGCGCAGATCGCCTCCCGGCTGGAGGGGGAATATCAGATCCTGCCGTTTTTCGGGCGGGATATTCGGCGTCTAAAAAAGGAACGGTGCTGAGCGCGCCGCGGAACGGACCGGCCGGGATCCCGGCCGGTCCATCTGCTTTCGGAGGGGAGGGAGCGCGGTGCAGAGCACCCGGCTTTTTGAGATCCTGTACTGCCTTTTGGAGCGGGACGGGGCCACGGTCCGGCAGCTTGCGGAGCGTCTGGAGGTGTCCGAGCGGACGGTCCGCCGGGATCTGGACGCCCTGTCCGCGGCGGGCGTCCCCGTTTACGCGGCCCGGGGCCGGGGCGGCGGCGTGCATCTTCTGCCGGACTTCGTGCTGAGCAAAACGCTCCTCTCCGCCCGGGAGCAGGACGAGATCCTCTCCGCGCTGCAAAGCCTGCGGGCCACCGGCTCCGGCGTGGAGAGCGAGGTGCTGACGCATCTCAACGGGCTGTTCCGGCGGCAGGCGGCGGACTGGATCGACGTGGACTTTTCCCCGTGGGGCGGCGGAGCCGCCGCCCGCGCCCTGTTCCCCCGGCTGAAGGACGCGATCCTGGAGCGGCGGCTGGTGTCGTTCGACTATTTCACCTCCGGCGGGACCGCCGGACGGCGGACGGTGGAGCCGTACCGCCTGTGCTTCAAGGGGATGAACTGGTATCTGCAGGGCTGGTGCCTGACGCGGCGGGATTTCCGGGTGTTCCGCCTGTCCCGCATCCGGCGCTTGAGCGAGGAGGAGCGGACCTTTCTGCCCCGTCCTGCGCCGCCGCCGCTGGAGGAGGACGGCCCGGCGGAGCCGCAGCCGCCGATGCAGGCGGTGACGCTGCGCTTCGCGCCGGAGCTGGCGTTCCGCGTCTATGACATCTTCTCCCCCGAGGAGATCGCCCCGGAGCCGGACGGCGGCCTGCTGGTGCGGACCCGGTGGCCGGAGGGGGAGTGGGGCGTCAGCTTTCTGCTGTCCTTCGGCGGAGCGGTGGAGGTGCTGGACCCGCCCCCGCTGCGGGCGGCGCTGCGGGACGCGGCGGCGGACATTCTGAAAAAATATGAGAAGAATTGAGAAAAGCGGACACACTGTGTCCGCTTTTCTCTGCTATCCTGACGTCACAAACGGAACGACGAAAGGATGGAACAGACAATGAACGAGCTGAACTATGAGATCGTGGAGCTGCCGGAGCGCACGGTGGTGGGCATGGGGCTTCGCACCCGGAACGACGCGCCGGACATGACCGCCAGGATCGGCGGCGTGTGGGCCGCGTTTCTGAGCGAAGGCCGCAGGAAGCTGAACGCGGCGCCGGAGACGCCCTGCTTCGGCCTGTATACGAATTACGACTGGACGGACGGGAGCTATGAGATGCTGGCCGCCGCCCAGAGCGGAGTCTGCCCGGAGGGCTTCCACCGGGTAACGATCCCCGCCGGAAAGTACGCCCGCTTCACCACCCACGGCGACGTGGGCCGGGCCACGGCAGAGCTGTGGGGCCGGATCCGGACGCAGACGCTGCCCCGGGCGTACAGGGTGGACTTTGAGGAATACGGCCAGCCGGGGCCGGACGGTCAGGCGGACATCGCCATCTACGTCGGCCTTGCCGACGTGTGCCAGTCCTGCGGGATGCCCATGACCGAGGACGCCCAGCACGGCACCGAGGCGGACGGCAGCCTGAGCGCGGACTACTGCTGCTACTGCTGTCAGAAGGGCGCGTTCACCGCCCGGTGCACCATGGAGGAGATGATCGACTTCTGCCTGAATACCGACGCGGTGAAGAAGCTCTATGCCAGCCGGGAGGAGGGACGGAGGAAGATGCTGGAATACTTCCCCACCCTCAAGCGCTGGAAGTGGTGAGCGGGGGAGCGCGGAGGATGAACATCCTTGTTATCAACGGCTCTCCCAACGGGGAGAACAGCGCCACGCTGAAGCTGACCCGGGCGTTTCTGGAGGGCATGGACGAGAAGGCGGAGACCGTCTCCACGGCGGAGCTGAACGCCCAGCCCTGCCGCGCGTGCTACGCCTGCTGGACCAGGACCGGCGGAAAGTGCGTCCTGCGGGACGGCGCGGCGGAGGTGCTGGAAAAGCTGCGGGCGGCGGAGCTGGTCATCTGGTCCGTTCCGCTGTACTGCTACTCCGCGCCCTCCCACTGCAAGGTGCTGATGGACCGGACGCTGTGCTTCAACCGCCCGCAGGTGTATGTGGGCGCGGATGGCCGCGCCCATCACTGCGGGTATGAGGACGGCTCCAAGCCCACCGTCCTCATCTCCAGCGGCGGCCTGCCGGATGTGGCGGGGAACTTCGACGGGCTGGTGTTCCAGTTCCGTCATATGTTCGGGCCGGACACCGCCGCCATCCTCTGCGCGGAGGCGGGGCTGTTCCTCAACCCCTCCGCCGCGCCGCTGACGGAAGCGTATCTGGCGCATGTCCGTCAGGCCGGACGGGAGTACCGGGCCGGGGGCCGCATCGCGCCGTCCACGCAGGCGGCGCTGGACCGGCCCATGCTCTCCCGGGAGACGTATATTGAAAACCTGAACCGCGTATTCTCCTGCGGGCAGGAGGGCTGAACGGAGAAAACGATCCCCTTGTTTGGAATACAGATCGTATTCCAAACAAGGGGATATTCCACTCTGTTTTTATTATACCGCGGGCAGGGGGGAGATGACCGCTCCGGGGTCTGTGACCGGCGCAGGGTCCGTGCCGGGATCGGCGGGAGTCTCCACCGGCTCCGTGATTTCCGGCGGGGTGACCGGCGTGGGATCGACGGCGGGCGTCTCCGTCTCTCCGCCGGGCTGATCCGGCCCGGAGACGGGAATGTCCGTGCCGCCGGACCCGGCGGGGTCGGCAGGGAGAGCGGGGCCGCGCAGAATGACCTTGTTGCGGGACTTGTAATCGCTCAGCGCCTCGAAGGTGCTGGAGATCAGCTTTCCGTTTCCGTCGTAAAGGTTGCGGTAGGTCTCCACCTTATAGCCCGTGTAGGGCGTGGTCTTGACCTTCTCCGTCCCGGCGGGGAGGGTGGGATCGTCCTCATAGACCGTCTGGAACTCCGTGGAGGAGAGGACCTTGTTGGTCATCTTCACCGTAATGTCGTCGGTCTTGGTGCCGTAGAGCGTCATGGTGAGGTAGCCCTTGGAGTAGACCGCGTCGATGCGGATGGGATAGTCCGTGTTGTTGCGGAAGCGGTAGTTCGGTCCGCCCCAGCTCACGGTGGCGTCCATCCCCTTGGGGATGTAGGCGGGAACGTACCGGTGGGCATACCGCTCCACGATCTCCAGATTGGATTTCAGCGTGGCCAGATACAGCGTGGAGGACGGCTGGCACACGCCGCCGCCGATCTCGTCCACCGTCTCGCCCTTGACGTAGGCGGGCGCGGCCTGATAGCCACGGGCGGCGGTCCGCTGGCCCACGACCTCGTTATAGTCGAAGATGTCGCCGCTGTTGAGCACCGTTCCGTTTACCGAAGCGGAGGCCAGCTTCACGTTGCTGATGCGGGCGGCGGTGCCGCCGACATGGGTGGTGTAGGACCCCAGCACGTCCCGGAACAGAACGCCCTTGAGCTGCTGGGCCGTGACGGCGGGATATTCGATCTGGGCCGGGACCGTCACCGTCTCGCCCGGCGCGGCAGCGTCCATTTTGGACTGGGCCAGCGCCGCATCAAACTCCGCGCCGGCCTGCTCGGGGATGATGGACTGGGTCTGGGCGTCATAGCCCGCGTTTTTCATCTCGCAGGAGGTCTCGTCATAGATCTGCTGGGCGGTCATGGGCTGGGCCGCGTCCACGGAATAGGGAACGTTCAGCGTCAGGTCCCCGCTCCAGCTGTCCGACTTCAGCGCCTGCGCCAGCGCCGACGCATCCACGCTGCGCCCGTCCTCCGCCATGGAGATCACGAGCTGCGAATCCTCAAGGGAATAAGACGTGTCCTGCGCGGGGAAGGAGAGCGCGTCCGCCGCGCTCCGGGCCGCCGCTGCGGTCCTGTTCCCGTCCAGCGAGATCGCGCCGGTCGCGCCGCAGGCGGCTCCGCCGCCGGTGAGATACCGCCAGCCGTATGTAAAGAAGCCGCCGCTGCGGTTTTCCGCCTGCGCGTCCCGGACCAGCGCCGCGGCGTCCACCTGCGCGCCAAGGTCGGCAAGGGGAATCTGGGCGTCCGGAGCTTGAGAGCGCTCCGGCGCCTCGCCCTGCGCGCCGTCATAGAGGTAGAGGTCCACCGCCATACCGGGGACGGCGGCGCTCAGCTTCCGGGCGGCCTGCTCCGCGGTCAGCCCGCCCACGTCCTGATCCAGAACGCGGGTGCCGCGCCAGAGCGTGTCGCTGCCGCCGGCAAAGGCGCACAGGCCCGCGTATCCCGCGGCCAGCAGCCCCAGCACCACCGCGGGGATCACAATGGGGAGCCGGGAGCGGCGCTCCTGCTCCTCGTGTACTTCCAGAGTATCCATGGATTCCTCCCTGCGCGCTCCGAGACGGAACGGAAAAGTCTTAACGAGCATCAGTATAGCACGTTTTCGCAGGAATGGCGTTACAATTTTGTAACAATGAAGCATTGCGGGCGGGGCCGCTGCGGGGGATGCGGATGGTGAGGACGATGGCTTCGTCCGTCTCCTCCCGGCGGCTCTCGGCGGGGATGCCCGCGCTCTGGATGAGCCGCAGCCCCCGGGTGACGGTGTTGAGGAACAGGCGCACGTCCTTGATGACATAGGCCCGCCGCCCCTTTTTGGGCGCGTTTAGCGCGTCCAGCCGCCGCTGGACATACTGCTCCGTCTGGGCCACGGTCAGCCCCAGCTTCGCCGCGTGCTTCAGGGCGGCCAGCCGCTCCCGCTCGCTCTCCAGCCGCAGGACGGCCCGGGCGTGCCGCTCCGTCAGGCCGCAGGATACCAGCACCTCCCGGCACGCCGGAGAGAGCTTCAAAAGCCGCAGGCGGTTGGCAAGGGCGGAGGGGGACATCCCCAGCTTTGCCGCCGCGTCCTCCTGCTTCATGCCGCTGCGCCGGAGAAAGGCGAAGATGGCTTCGGCCTCCTCCAGATAGTGCAGGTCCTGACGCTGGAGGTTTTCTACCAGCGCCAGCAGCGCGGACTCCGCCGCGCCGTCGGCCCGCTGGATGCAGGGGACGCGGTCCAGCCCCGCCAGCCGCGCCGCCCGCAGACGGCGCTCACCCGCGATCAGCTCCCATTGGCCGTCCTCCCGGCGGCGGACGGTCAGCGGCTGCAAAATGCCGTTTTCCCGGATGGAGGCGGCCAGCGCTTCCAGCGCGGACGGGTCAAAGACCTGCCGCGGCTGGGCCGGATTGGGGTGGATCGCGTCCGCGGGGAGCATGAGGACCCGCTGCTCCAGTTCCATAAGATCGCCTCCCTAAGATTTCCTATATTTTACAGACGCGGACCGGAAAAAGCGCGTCTTTTTCGTCGAACCGGACAAAAATGCCGGAAAAAACGCGCCGGAAAACGGAATTTTCCGTCTTCCGGCGCGCGAAGCGTCCGCATGATATGGGAAAAGAAGCGGTTTTCCCGCCGGAGGGCCGGGGCGAGCTCCGCCCGGGCGTTACCGGCAGGAGTAGGCGAACCAGCCGCTCTCCTCCCGCGTCTCCAGAATGGCCCAGCCGCAGCGGCGCAGTCCGTCCGCCACCTCTACGGCCCGGTCGTCGATGATGCCGGAGCAGAGGAACTGCCCGTCGGGCTTGAGGAACTGCCGGACCATGGGCGCAAGGCCCAGGATCACGTCCGCCACGATGTTGGCCACCACGATGTCGTATCCGCCGCCCAGCTCGGACCGCAGGGCTTCGTCGCTGAGCACGTCGCCCACCCGCACGGTGTACCGGTCCCGGCCAATGCCGTTGAGCGCGGCGTTTTCATAGGCCACGTTCAGGCACTTTTCGTCGATGTCCACCGCCTGCGCCGACTCGGCGCCCAGCTTCAGCGCCGCGATGGAGAGGATGCCGCTGCCGCAGCCCAGATCCAGCACCCGGTCCCCGGGGCGGACGGTCTTTTCCAGCGCCTGAAGGCAGAGCTGGGTGGTGGCGTGGCTCCCGGTGCCGAAGGCCAGGCCGGGGTCCAGGATCAGAGGAATGCGCCCGCCGCAGTCTACCGTGTTCTTCTCCCACTCCGGGACCACCAGCAGCCGCCGGCCGATCTCCATGGGTTTGTAGTATTTCTGCCAGCCGAAGGCCCAGTCCTCCTCCTTCAGCTCGTCCAGCGTCATCAGGAGGGGGGCGCACTCCGGGTGGGCTGCCTTGAAGTCCGCCAGCGCCATGCGCACCTGCGCCAGCCGGGAAAAGCCGTCCTCAGTTTTTTCCAGATAGAAGGTGACGCGGCAGGCCCCGGCCTCCTTTTTCAAAAGCTCCTCGTCCACGTAGTCCCAGCACTTCCGGTTCTCCTCCAGAAATTCGCGGAACTCCGTCTCGTCGTCGATCACCACGCCGTCGATGCCCAGCCCGGAGAGGAACGCCTCCACCGTCTCCAGCCCGTCGTGGCTCGTCTGAATATGGACCTCCATCCAATCCATGCTCGTATCCTCCGCTGTAAAGATTCACGGCTCCCGCGCGGCGGGAAAAAGCCCCGGCGCGCGCATCCGCTCCGGGACTCCGGATTTACCGCTTGTTCCCAAGGAAAAACAGGGCCACGGTCCCCGGCCCGGCATGGCTGCCGACCACCGGCCCGATATAGTTGATCCGCACCTCCGGCACGCCGAGACGGCGGCGGATCTCGTCGCCTACGAAGCGGGCGTCCTCCTCGCAGTCGCCGTGGCTGATAAAGACCGTCTGCCCGGCGGGATCCACGGCGGTCTTTTCCATGGCGTCCACCAGCGCCAGCAGGGAGGACTTCCGTCCCCGGACCTTGCTCATGGGGATGAGCCGCCCCTCGTCGTCCACGTGGAGCACGGGCTTGACGGAGAGCATCGTCCCGAACAGGGCGGCGGCGGCGCTGACCCGGCCGCCCCGCTTGAGGTGGTTCAGATCGTCCACTGTGAACCAGTGGCACACGCGGCCCTTTGTCTCCTCGGCATAGGCGCATACCTCGTCGATGGAGCGGCCCGCCTGCTTTTCCTTCGCGCACAGCCAGACCAGCAGTCCCTGCCCCAGCGAGGCGCACAGGGAGTCCACCGTCAGGATCTTCGCGTCGGGAAATTCGGACCGCAGCCCCTCCGCCGCGATGACGGAGGACTGATAGGTGGTGGACAGGGCGGAGGAGAAGCTGATGGACAGCACGTCCCGCCCGGACTCCAGAATGGGCCGCATGGCGGCCTCGAACTGGCCCACGTTCACCGCCGCGGTGGTCACGTTCTCGCCGCCGCGGACCTGCGCGTAAAAGTCCGGGAAGGAGATCTCCCGCCCGTCCAGATAGTTGGCGTAGTCTGTTCCTTTCAGATGAAAGACCAGAGGCAGGACCTCCAGCCCCAGCTCCCGCGCCGTCCGGTCAGACAGATCGCAGCAGCTGTCGGTCATAATGACAAAATCCCGCATCAGGCTTCCTCCCTCTCTTTTTTCTGCCGGACCGGCTTTTCCCGGGCCGGCTCCGCTGCCGTCTCCTGCTCCTCCTGCCGGCGGCGGAGCATGGTCACATACCGGCGGCTGGCCGCTCCGGCGGCGTAGCTCAAAAGCGCGAAGTGGATGGCGGAGTCCGCCAGCTTCTCCGGGTCCTGATACCGGTCCATCTGGTCGGCGATCAGAGACATGGACCCGTCCAGACTGCGGCAGAAGGTGGCATATCCGGTGTCCACGCTGCCGGAGTCCTTCAGCTCCTGATCGAGCAGCAGCTTCATGTCCCGGGTGGAGAGGACCTGCTTGAGCACGCAGATCACCGTCAGATACGCCAGATGCTCCCGGCTGTACTTCTTTCCCTCGGCCCGGGGCAGCAGCCCGCCCTTCGTATAGTTGTTCACCATGGCGGCGGTCAGCCCGTCGTCCCCGTCAAAGCGCAGGACCTGCCGCTCCATGTAGCTCAGGACCTGATCCATGTATAATGAAAAATCCGGAAGCTGCTCCCAGTCCACCGGACGCTGCGTGCGCAGGCGGTTTTGAAGCTCCGTTTGATCCACCACGTTTATCCGCTCCTTCCGTTCAGGGATCTGCTGTCAGGATATCACATTCATCTGATTTTGTAAATCGGATTTTGCGGAAATAAATATCGGATTCGTGTAAAGAAACGGAGCGTTACTTTCCCACGCAGAAGCGGGAGAAGATGTCGGAAACGATATCCTCCCGGGCGGTGCGGCCCGTCAGCTCGCCCAGCGCGTTCATGGCCTCCTCCGCGTCGGTGAGGATCACGTCCGGCGTCATGCCGCACTCCAGCGCCTCCAGCGCGCGGCGCACGGCGTCCCGCGCCCGGGAGACGGCCTCGCTCTGGCGGGCGTTGGTCAGGATCTGTCCGGCGGGGGCCTCTCCGGCGGGGAACAGGGCGCGCACCGCGTTCTCCAGCCGGTCCAGGCCCTCGCCGGTGACGGAGGAGACGGCCACCTCCGCCGCGGGGGCGGAAAGCCCCGGCGGGGGAGTCCAGGATTTGACGGGCTGCGGCCCGGCGGCGAGGTCGGCCTTGGACCAGACCAGCACCCACCGGGGGCAGCGGGCCGCCAGCGCGAACACGGCTTCGTTCTCCGGGGCGAGGGGAGCGGAGCCGTCCGCCACGGCCAGCACCAGCTCCGCCCGCTGGGCGGCGGAGCGGGAGCGCTCCACGCCCAGCCGCTCCACCGCGTCGTCCGTCTCGCGGATGCCGGCGGTGTCCGTCAGCCGCAGCAGCACGCCGCCGCACAGGACGGATTCCTCCACGGTGTCCCGGGTGGTGCCGGGAACGCTGGTCACGATGGCGCGGTCATAGCCCGCCAGCGCGTTGAGCAGGGAGGACTTTCCCGCGTTGGGAAGGCCCACGATGGCTGTGGGCACGCCCTGTCGGAGGACCCGGCCCCGGCCGCAGGTGTCCAGCAGGCAGGTAAGCGTGCCGTCCGCGCGGCGGAGCGTGTCCTCCAGCTTCGCCCGGTCCAGATCCTCGATGTCCTCGTCGGGGTAGTCCACCACGGCGTAAAACTGGGAGGCGAGGGCGGTCAGTTCGTCATACACCTGACCGACGGTCCGGCCCAGCGCGCCGTCCAGCTGGGCGGCGGCGTTCCGCGCGGCGGCGGGCGTCTGCGCGTCGATCAGGTCGATCACCGCCTCCGCCTGCGTCAGCTCCAGCTTCCCGTTGAGAAACGCCCGCCGGGTGAACTCGCCGGGCCGGGCCTGCCGCGCCCCGGCGGCGAACAGGGCGGAGAGGATCTCGCCCATGGCGGCGGGGGAGCCGTGGCAGTGCAGCTCGGCGCAGTCCTCGCCGGTGTAGCTGGCGGGGCCGGGGAAGCGGACAGCCATGCCGCTGTCCAGCGTGCGGCCCATCCGGTCGGTCAGCGCGCCGAGAAACAGCCTGCGCGGCTCCAGCGCGGAAAAGGGCTTGGCGCACTTGGGCCGGAACACCCGGCTCACAACGGCGTCCGTCTCCGGGCCGGAGACGCGGATCACGCCGATGGCGGTGGGGGCGCTGCCGGTGGCGATGGCGGCGATGGTGTCCATTCGATCAGCTCCTTGCAAAAACTTGACTCTATTTTACCACAACGGTTGAAAAAAGGCCACGGCGGCTTTCCGAAAACCGGAAGGCCGCCGTGGGCGGAAAAAAACGGGACGGGCAAAAGCCCGTCCCGTCTGCTGTTTTTCAGAAAGCGGCGCGCTTACTGGATCGGCTCGCCCTTGGCCTTCTTATCGGCGATCTCCCGCATGGCGTCCCTGTGAGAGAGGTTCCAGCGTCCCTTCTCGTCGATCTCCATGAACTTGACCCACATCATGTCGCCCACCTTGCAGGCGTCCTCCACCTTTTCAATACGGTGGTCGGCCAGCTTGGAGATGTGGCACAGGCCGTCCTTGCCGGGGGCGATCTCGATGAACGCGCCGAAGGTCATCAGGCGCACCACGCGGCCGTAGTACAGCTTGCCGATCTCCGGGACGAACACGATGTCGTCGATGCACTTTTTGGCCGCGTCGCAGGCGGCGGCGTCCGCAGCGGCGATGAAGATGGAGCCGTCGTCGTTGATGTCCACCTTGGCGCCGGTGTCGGCCACGATCTTCTGGATCACGCTGCCGCCCTTGCCGATGACCTCACGGATGCGGTCCGGATCGATGTGCATGGTAATCATCTTGGGCGCGTAGCGGCTGACCTCCTTGCGGGGCTCCGCGATCACGGGCAGCATGACCTGGTCGAGGATCTCGCAGCGGGCGTCATAGGTGATGTCCAGCGCGTTTTTGATGATCTCCATGGTCAGGCCGTCGTTCTTCAGGTCCATCTGGATGGCGGTGATGCCCTTCTTGGTGCCGGCCACCT